>JACCXQ010000262.1 GCA_013696945.1 Chloroflexota bacterium
GTCGACATGACCGTCGAGCTCATCACGCCCATCGCATTGGAGACCGGCCAGCGCTTCGCCATCCGCGAGGGCGGCCGGACCGTCGGTGCCGGCGCCATCACCCAGATCCTGGCGTAGCGACGATGGCACGGCAGCGCATCCGGATCCGACTCAAGGCATACGACCACCGTCTGCTGGATCAGTCCGCCCTCCAGATCGTGGAGACGGCCCAGCGGACCGGTGCGGACGTGGTCGGCCCGGTGCCGCTGCCGACGCGGATCGAGAAGTTCACCGTCCTGCGCTCACCGTTCATCGACAAGGACAGCCGGGAGCAGTTCGAGATCCGCACGCACAAGCGGCTCATCGACATCCTCGACCCCTCGTCGAAGACGGTGGACGCTCTGATGCGGATCTCGCTCGCGGCGGGTGTCGACATCGAGATCAAGATGTGATGGGCATCGGCATCATCGGCCGCAAGGTCGGCATGACCCAGGTCTTCGCGGAGGACGGCACGATCGTGCCCGTGTCCGTGGTGGCTGTGGAACCGAACACCGTGACCGCGCTGCGGACAGACGAGCGCGACGGGTACACCGCCGTGCAGGTCGGGGCCGGTCAGGCGCGCAAGCTGACGAAGCCGCGCCTGGGCCAGCTCAAGGGGCTGCCGCGGGTCCGCGACACGCGTGAGTTCCGCATCGACGACGTCTCGGCCTACGAGGTCGGCCAGACCCTCGACGTGACGCTCTTCGAGGCAGGCGAGACGGTCGACGTCACCGGCGTCAGCAAGGGCAAGGGCTTTTCCGGGACCATCAAGCGCCACAACTTCCGCCGCGGACCTGAGACGCACGGCTCCGACTCCCACCGGGCCCCGGGTTCCATCGGCGGCGGGACGACGCCGGGCAAGGTCTTCAAGGGGACGCCTATGGCAGGCCGGATGGGCAACGATCGCGTCACCGTCAAGAAAGCGACCATCGTTCGCGCTGACGCCGACCGGAACCTGCTGCTCGTGAAGGGGCCGGTGCCCGGAGCACGCAACGCGCTCGTCATGGTCCGGAAGGCATAGCGATGCCGACGACGACGCTCTTCACCAAGGCCGGCAAGAAGGCCGGCACGGTCGATCTCCCGGAGGCGCTCTTCGCCGCGCCGGTGAACGAGGCAGTCATCCACCAGGCGGTCACCGCGCAGCTCGCGGCGCGACGGACCGGCACGGCCGCCACGAAGACCCGCGGCCAGGTCGCCGGCGGAGGGAAGAAGCCGTATCGCCAGAAGGGCACTGGACGAGCGCGCCAGGGCACGCGCAGCGCGCCTCACTACGCGGGCGGCGGTGTGGTCTTCGGCCCTCACCCGCGGAGCTACGCCCAGCGCCTGCCCAAGCGGATGAAGCGGCTTGCTCTGGTCGGCGCATTGACCGCGAAGTTCGGCGACGGCGCGGTCAAGGTCGTCGAGGATCTCGCCCTGGAACGGATCCGGACGAAGGACCTCGTCGGCTTCCTCTCCGCGCTCGATGCCTCGGGCCGCGTCCTGGTCGTCGCCGCCGGTGCCGACGAGATGCTCGAGCTGTCGGCCCGCAACCTGCCCGGCGTGGACATCATCCGCGCGGACTCGCTGAACGTGGTCGACATCCTCAACGCTGATGTGCTCCTGATCATGCAGCCCTCGCTGCCCACGATGGCGGAGGTGTACGCGTGACCCTCGAAGCGTCCCAGATCGTCCTGCGTCCGGTCATCAGTGAGAAGTCGATGGACCAGACGCAGCGCAGCAAGTACACCTTCGCCGTCCACGATGACGCGAACAAGCTCCAGATCAAGGAGGCCGTCGAGACGCTCTTCAAGGTCACTGTGCTCGATGTGAACGTCCTGACCACGAAGGTCAAGGAGAAGAGCCGCAACCGCAAGCGGGGCCGTCAGCGCGGCTGGACGTCGCCCTGGAAGAAGGCGATCGTGACCGTCGGACCGAACGACAAGATCGAATTCTTCGAGGGGGTCTAGCCGATGCCATTGCGCGACTACAAGGCGACCTCCCCCGGTCGGCGGTTCATGACCCGCTCGACCTTCGAGGAGATCACCACCGACAAGCCTCACAAGCCGCTGCTCGAGCCGTTGAAGGGCCAGGGCGGCCGCAACTCCCAGGGACGCATGACCGTGCGGCACCGAGGCGGCGGCCACAAGCAGGCCTATCGCCGGATCGACTTCCGCCGCGACAAGTGGGACGTCCCGGCGCGCCTCGCGACGATCGAATACGACCCGAACCGCTCGGCACGGATCGGGCTGCTCCACTACCGCGACGGCGAGAAGCGCTACATCCTGGTGCCCAACGGGCTGCGCGTCGGAGACACCGTGGTCGCCGGCACGAACGTCGAGGCGCGCGTGGGCAATGCGCTGCCGCTTTCGCGGATCCCGCTCGGCACGCAGCTCCACAACATCGAGCTGGTCCCCGGCAAGGGCGGGCAGATCGTCCGGTCGGCAGGCACCTCGGCCCAGCTCCTCGCCAAGGAGGGCGATGCGGCGCAGGTCCGCCTGCCCTCGGGCGAGGTCCGCCGCATCGACATGCGCTGCATGGCGACGGTCGGGCAGGTCGGCAATCTCGACCACGAGAACCAGAACCTGGGCAAGGCGGGACGCGCCCGCCATCTCGGCAAGCGTCCGGAGGTGCGCGGCGTGGTGATGAACCCGCGCGACCATCCCCACGGCGGCGGGGAGGGCAAGTCGCCCACCGGTATGCCGCCGAAGACACCCTGGGGCCAGCCGGCCATGGGGCATCGGACCAGACGCAACAAGACGAGCGGGAGGGTCATCGTCCGATCCCGCCACCGCAAGAGCTAGGCGAGGAGGTCGGATATGTCTCGCTCCCTCAAGAAGGGACCGTTCGTCGAGGCGCGACTCCTCGGTCGCATCCAGACGATGAATAGCAAGAACGAGAAGAAGGTGCTCAAGACCTGGTCGCGGGCGAGCGTCATCTTCCCGGACTTCATCGGCCACACGGTGGCCGTCTACAACGGCAGGAAGCACATCCCGGTCTATGTGACCGAGAACATGGTCGGCCACCGACTCGGCGAGTTCGCCCCTACCCGCACTTTCCGCGGGCACGGCAAGCACACCGAGCGTTCGCTGGCCCTGAAGTAGGAGCCGCCAGTTGCGAGTCTCCGCCACGGCCAAGTACATCCGCCGCTCGACGCGCAAGACGCGCCTCGTGACCCAGGCGATCGTCGGCAAGCCGGTCGCCGAGGCGGCCGCGCTGCTCCGGTTCATGCCGCAGGGCGCCGCGAAGGACGTGGCCAAGGTGCTGAAGAGCGCCTCGGCCAACGCCGAGAACAACCATGACCTCTCGCTCGAGGATCTGGTGGTCGTCCAGGCGACCGCAGACGAAGGACCGACGATGAAACGATTCAGGGAGCGCGCCCAGGGCCGTGCATTCCCCATCCACAAGCCGATGACCCATGTGACCGTCGTGGTCGAGAACAGGGAGGCCCGCTGATGGGGCACAAGGTCCATCCCTACGGCTTCCGCCTGGGCGTCTCCCGCACGTGGAACGCCAAGTGGTACGCCGACCGCGACTACACGGCGCTCCTCACGGAGGACATGACGATCCGCCGCCTGATGACCCGCCGCCTCGCCAACGCGAGTGTCAGCATGGTCGAGATCGAGCGCGGCATCAACCACGTCACCGTCACCGTCCATACCGCCAAGCCGGGCATCGTCATCGGCAAGGGCGGCGCGAACGTCGAGGCGCTGCGCCAGCAGATCGGTCGGCTGACCACGCGGAAGGTCAAGCTCGAGATCAAGGAGATCCGACAGCCCGAGCTCGACGCGGTCCTCGTCGCCACGAACATCGCGCAGCAGCTCACCCGGCGCATCGCGTTCAGGAAGGCCATCAAGCAGGCCATCCAGAGGACCATGAAGGCCGGTGCGAAGGGCGTGAAGATCCAGGTCTCAGGACGCCTCGGCGGGTCGGAGATGGCACGCCGCGAGTGGGACAAGGAAGGCCGCATCCCGCTCGGCACGCTCCGCGCGGACATCAGTTACGGGCAGGTCCACGCTCACACCACCTACGGCCGCATCGGCGTCAAGGTGTGGGTCTACCGGGGCGACATCATGCCCGAGCGGCAGGCGCCGCACGAGCAGGTCGCGGCCGCGGGAGGGGCGTAGCCATGCTGATGCCCCGCCGGGTCAAGCACCGCAAGGTCATGCGCGGACGGATGAGCGGCATGGCCAAGGGCGGCAGCTCGATCGCCTTCGGCGATTTCGGGATGATGACCGAGGAGCCGGCCTGGATCACCAGCCGCCAGATCGAGGCGGCTCGACGCGCCATGACCCGTCACGTCAAGCGCGGAGGCAAGATCTGGATCCGGATCTTCCCGGACAAGCCGGTCACCAAGAAGCCCGCCGAGGTCCGGATGGGCTCGGGCAAGGGCGCGCCGGACCATTGGGTGGCCGTCGTCCGGCCCGGCCGGATCCTTTTCGAGATGTCGGGCGTACCGGAGGCCGAGGCGGCCGAAGCGATGCGCCTCGCCAGCCACAAGCTCCCGGTCGATGTGAAGTTCGTGGTGCGGGAAGGAGCTGGCGATGGACATCGCTAAGGTGCGTTCACTGACCGACCAGGAGGTCCTTGACGAGCTCACGGCCGCGCGTCGTCAGCTCTACGACCTGCGATTCCAGCTGGCCACCCGCCAGCTCACCGACTATGGCCAGATCTCCCAGACGAGGCGCACCATCGCTCGCCTGCTCACGGTCCAGACGGAGCGCCAGCGCGCCGTCGATGCCGGGGCCAGCGGCGTGCCCGTGGGAGTCGGAGGGACACGATGAGCGCCGTCGAGATCGGCACCAAGGCGAAGCGGAAGGCGAAGGTCGGCCGGGTCGTCTCTGACAAGATGGACAAGACGATCGTCGTCTCGGTGGAGCGTCTCTCACGCCACCGGCTCTACAAGCGCGTCATCCGCCTGACGACGAAGTTCAAGGCCCATGACGAGCGTAACGAGGCCCACCTGGGTGACACGGTCCGCATCGTCGAATCTCGACCGCTGAGCGCGACGAAGCGTTGGCGGCTCGTCGAGATCGTCCAGCGAGCGGGCGAGGGCTCGGGTGAGGCCGTCGCGGGTGAGGAGCAGGCCACGACCGACGCGATCCACATGGCCGCTCATCCCGGTCGCGTCGACGCGACCGAGGGCGAGACGGCAGACGAGACAGCCGCGGAGGGAGCGCGGGCATGATCCAAGCGAGCAGCCGGCTGAAGGTGGCCGACAACACGGGCGCCCGGACGATCGAGTGCATCCGGATCATCGGTCGCTCACAGAAGAGGACGGCTGGAGTAGGCGACGTCATCGTGGCGAGCGTCAAGCAGGCCATCCCGAACGCCGCGGTCAAGAAGGGCGACGTGGTCCGCGCCGTCGTGGTGCGCACGAACAAGGAGTTCGGCCGGCCCGATGGCAGCTACATCCGCTTCGACGAGAACGCCGCCGTGCTCATCAACAACCAGGGCAATCCGCGCGGCACACGCATCTTCGGGCCAGTTGCGCGCGAGCTGCGCGATCGTAACTTCATGAAGATCGTGTCGCTCGCTCCGGAGGTGCTCTGATGGCGCGCGCCACACCGGAGCCGCGCGCTACCCGCGTGGTCGACATCCGGCGCGGCGATGAAGTGCTGATCCTGACCGGCAAGGACGCCGGGAAACGCGGCACCGTCGAGCGCATGGCGAACCCGGATCGCGTCGTGGTCGAGGGGCTCAACCTCGCCAAGCGTCACACCAAGCCGCGGCCGCGCCAGGGCCGCACCGAACGCCAGCCGCGCATCCAGCAGGGCGGCATCCTCGAGATCGCGCGCCCGCTGCATCTCAGCAACGTCATGCTCGTCTGCCCATCGTGCCATCGGCCCACACGCGTGCGGCACGATCAGGCCGCGGACGGACGCAGCGTTCGCGTCTGCCGCCATTGTGGTGAGGCGCTCACCCGGATCGAGAAGGGCAAGTCGTGAGCGAGCTTCTCGAGCGGTACGTCTCGGAGGTGGTGCCTGCGCTCCGGAAGGAGTTCGGCTACGCCAACCCGATGCAGGTCCCGCGGCTGACCAAGATCGTCATCAACATCGGGCTCGGCGAGGCGCTCCAGAACGCCAAGGCGATGGACGCCGCGGTCGGTGACCTGACCATCATCACGGGCCAGAAGCCGATCGTCACCCGCGCAAAGCGGTCGATCGCGCAGTTCAGGCTGCGGACCGGCAACGCCATCGGGCTGAAGGTCACGCTCCGCGGCGAGCGGATGTGGGACTTCCTGGAACGATTGACACGCCTCGCGCTCCCTCGGATCCGCGATTTCCGAGGCGTGCCGACGCGCTCCTTCGACGGGCGCGGCAATTACTCCCTCGGGTTGCGGGAGCAGCTCGCCTTCCCCGAGATCGACTACGACAAGGTGGACCGGCTGCGCGGGCTCGAGGTGAGCATCGTCACGACGGCCGCCACGGACGAGGAATCGAAGAGGCTGCTTCAACTCCTCGGCATGCCCTTCGCCAGCTAGGGAGGAGAACGACGTGGCAAAGAAGTCATTGATCGCCAAGCAGAAGCGGACACAGCGCTTCCCGGTCCGGGCGTACCACCGGTGCTTCGTGTGCGGCAGGCCGCGCGGCTACATGCGCCGCTTCGCCCTGTGCCGGATCTGCTTCCGCGAACGCGCCCTGCTGGGAGAGATACCCGGCGTCACAAAGTCCAGCTGGTAGAACGATGAACGTCTCAGATCCCATCGCAGACATGCTCACCCGGATCCGGAACGCCAGCCAGGCGCGCCACACCGACGTGAAGATCCCGGCTTCCCGCACGAAGCGCGCGATCGCCCAGATCCTGAAGGACGAGG
>JACCXQ010000278.1 GCA_013696945.1 Chloroflexota bacterium
CGATGCGGCGTATCTCGAGACCGAGGATGGTCGTGGCCTGTACCGCGCCAGCGTCGACTTCCGATGCTCAGGGGAGTGGGGAGCGGAGGTAACGGCGCGCATCCCGAACCGCGAGGATCGCACCGCCCGCGTGCTCTTCCCGGTGGCTGTCGACACGACGACACCCAGCATCGGCGAGCCGGTCCCCTCGATCGAGACGTCGACGGCGGACACGCCGTCCGGCATCGCCGCGATCTCGACCGACACCGATCCGGACCCCGACTTCTACCGGGTCTCGGAGGCTGACGCCCTGGCCAAGGGCGACCCCTTCGTGCTCGTGTTCGCGACGCCCGCCTTCTGTCAGACCGCGGCTTGCGGACCCACGCTCGATACGGTCAAGAACGCAGCCACGGGCTTCAAGGACGCGCTGACCTTCATCCACGTGGAGCCGTACATCCTCGAGCTCCGCGATGGCCAGCTCCAGCCCGTCCTGGACCAGAGCGGAGGGCTGCAGACGGTCGAGGCCGTGGAGACGTGGGCGTTGCCGGCGGAGCCATTCATATTCGTCGTCGGCGGCGATGGGCGGCTTGCCGCCAAGTTCGCAGGCCTCGTCAGCGAGGACGAGCTTCGCGAGGCGTTCCAGTCCGTCGCCGGCGGCTGATCTCGGCGGCCGTGCCGATCAGCGCTGCGTAGCCATCGAGCCTCAGCCGCGCGCAATGCGCGGCGAGCCCGTCCACGATGCGCGACGCCACGCCGGGGTCGGCCAGGGCCGCCGTTCCGATGGCGACCGCGGTGGCGCCCGCTGCCAGGAACTCCAGCGCATCCTCGATGCCGGTGATGCCGCCGCTCCCGACGATCGGGACCGAGACGGCGCCGGCAGCCTCGGCCACGGCGCGCAGCGCGAGCGGCCGGATCGCCGGGCCCGAGAGCGTGACCACGCTGCTGCCGAGGCGGTCACGGCCGCTTCCTGGGTCGATGGCGCGTGATGGGATCCCGCCGACGCATGTGAGTGCGTCGGCGCCTGCTTCGACCGCTGCCCGCGCGACCGCCCGGATGTCCGGCGCGGCCGCACTCAGCTTCACGAGCAACGGCAGCTCCGTGGCTCCGCGCGCCGCCGCGGTGGCACGCCCAGTGGCGAGCGCATCCAGTGAGAGCGGACGGCCGCCGCGCATGAGGTCGGGTGACGCGAGGTCGAGCTCGAGCGCCGCGATGCCCGGGACCTCATCCGCCCGTGCCGCTAGTGCCGCAAAGCCGTCGGCGGTCGTCGCCGCCACGTTGAGGATCACGGGCAGATCCCAGGTCACCCAGCGCGCCGCGTGCCGCTCGAGAACGGCCTCGATGCCCGGATTGGGTAGCCCCAGGGCGTGGATCAGCCCCGCAGCGGCCTCTGTCATGCGGGGTGACGGCGCGCCCGCCCGTGCCCCGAGGGTCGTGCCGCGAGTGATGATCGCGCCGATCCGAGCAGGATCGAGCTGCACTTCCGCCTCGATGCCGTAGCCAAGGCACCCGGCGGCGGTGAGGACCGGCGCCCGGAGGAGCAGAAGACCCGGACGTGTGGGTGCGAGGTCGACGGAGAGATCGACACTCCATTCCGGCGGCGCCACGTCCGCGGCGGGGAGCATTTCGGCCGTCCGTCGCGCGGATGGGATGGGCGGAGCCCGTCGTGGTGCGACCGATCGGACGACCGAGCCTGGGTCCCTGGTGACGACCGACTTCTTGCGCCTCACTCGACGCCGCTCCACACCAGATCGTCAGCGGCGAAGCTGGGACCCTCGCGGCATACGCGCACGAGGCCGGATGCCGACGGAACGACGCAGCCCAGACACACGCCCAGCGCGCAGCCAACGGACTGATCCATGAAGACCGTGAGCCATGAGCGCGAGGCCGACCGCGTCGGGCGTCGCGGCGACGAGCGTCCCTTTCGGCGACCGAGCCGCGCCACGCCCAGCCGAGCGTCCCGTCCGCGCGCAACGCGTACCAGGTCCTCGAGCACCGGCAACGGGCCGATGGCGATGGCCTCGTCAGCCCAAGCCTCGTACTCAGGCATCAGGCCGACGACCGTGCCGCGATGTCCCAGCGACCCGTCCGCCGTGGCCACCACGTACTCCACCTCGTCACGCAACAGCGACGACGGGTAGACGCCGGCCGCGCTCGCCGCACCGCAGAGCAACGTCACCTGGCGCCCCGCGGCGACCGCTGCATCGGCGATCGGCATGAGCGCCGGCATGGAGTGCCCGTGGCCGATGAGGAGCAGGTGATTCGTGCGTCGCCCGACCTGCAGCGGTTGCCCGAGGGGCCCGGTAAGGTCGGCGCGATCGCCCGGTCTGAGCCCCGCGAACCATGTGCTCGCCGGATCCCGGGCCACGACGTGCATCGTCACCTGGCCCCGCGCGGTGTCGATGCCACAGATGACGAGCGGCCGCCTCAGCGGCACGAACCCGAGCGAGTCGGGCGCGCGGAGATGGACGTATTGACCGGGACGCGCCGCTGACGCGATGGACGGCGCGCGCCACACCTGGACCCAGCTACCCGGTAGGGGCTCCTGCGCGGCGATCAGTTCCGCATCGATGGCGGCACCTCAGCTCGTCGGCTGAGCCTCCTCGTCGTCCTTCCGCGGGCGCTCGTCCGATCCTTCCACCTCGCCCGCGTCGCCTCCCTCGGCCATGGACTCGGCCTCCGCATCCGACGGAGCGATGCCCGGGTACGCGTCGGCGAGCGCCTCCGCCAGGTCGCCGAAGAGGTCGGTCGGGTCGTAGAACATGACGAGCTCCTCGGGACTCCCGAGCGACTGCCAGCGCTCGGCCCCCTCTTCAGGCTCGACGCCTTCCTCGCGCTCCGGGACGACCTCCGCTTCGAACGACCCGTTCTGCTTGAACCAGAGGCGCTCGTCCTCGTCGTCGAGGATCATCAGGTCACCGAGCATGCCCGCCAGATCGACCGCCGCGACCTCGAACTGCTCGATCAGGCGGGCCTCCGAGAGCTGGCTCCGCTCCTGGTACGTCAGCGCGAGATCGTAGAGGCGCCGAGCGGCCGACTCGGCGTCCTCCGGCGGTTCCTCCTGCCGGGTGGCGGCCCAGTCGTCGGCGGCACCGACGTACGGATCGTTGCCGCCGATCCCCACGCCGACGGTCTCCTCGACCGAGATCCCGGCGCTGTCCCGGAGATCGTCCGCTGCCGTGGGCTCGTCCGGCAGGCCGGCCTCCTCGCGTGCCGAATCGGCGAACGCGGCGAAGACGTCCGCGGGGTTGTACAGCTCGACGAGCTCGGCGGCGCTCTCGATGACCTCGGTCTCGCTGACCCACTCACCGGTCGCCTCGTCCTGGTATCGGCTTCGGGAACGGAACGAGCCGTCCGGTGCGACCGACAGGTAGTCCGGATCGTCGTCGATGAGGACCATCCCACCGAGCTCTCGCAGCCGGTCGCGGTTGGCATCCATGAATCGCACGAGCTGCTCGCCCGCATCGGCCAGGAACGAATCCCGCTCCATGGCCGCGTCGGCGGCTATCTCGCCCAGCAGCCCGACCCGGTCCTCGCCGTTGCCGTCCGTGTCGTTCATCCCATCCGCGTTCTCTCGGCGGTCCATTCGTCCCTCCTACGGGTGATATTCGAGGTCGGGTCCCATCCGCTCGCGGAGGAACATCGCGTGGTGGCGTTCGAACATCCATTCGCCGGCGCGATGGCCGATGGCACGTGAGCGCTCGTCGCCCTCGAGCTTGTCGATCGTCCCGTAGTCGGGAAGCTCCAGCAGGATCACGTTATCGAAGTCCCAGCCGTAGGCCACGTTGTACCAGCCCAGGAACCGCATCCCGAACTCCTCCTCGTACCGCTTGACCTGGCGCGGGAAGAGCTTGCGCATGAAGAACTTGAAGAACGGATCGCGACCGCGACGCACGGAGAAGAAGGTGGCCAAGACCGGCACGGGCGGGTTGGACTCCTGGCTGGCTGGTCGCACGCTCGGGTAGTGGGGCCGCGCACGGCTTCGGGCAGCGCCATTGTCGCACGGCAGCCGAGCGGGCCGGAAGCGGTCTCAGAGGTCCGCGAAGAGATCGACGCTGTTGCCGTCGGGGTCGTGGAGGACCGCGTACCGCATGCCCCACGCGGCGTCCCAGGGCTCCTTGTGGCCCGCGTGCCCCTGCCGGAC
>JACCXQ010000039.1 GCA_013696945.1 Chloroflexota bacterium
GGCCGCGCCACTCGCGCTGCCGGAGCTCAACGAGCCGGAGGTCGTGCGCCACTTCGTCAACCTCTCGCATCTCAACTACGCGGTCGACACGGGCTTCTACCCGCTCGGCTCGTGCACCATGAAGTACAACCCCAAGATCAATGAATGGGCGGCGCGACTGCCCGGCTTCGCCGCTCTCCATCCGCTCGCCCCCGATGAGCTCGCGCAGGGCACGCTCGAGCTGATGTGGGAGCTCCAGCGGGAGCTCGCCGAGATCAGCGGCATGCACGCTGTGACGCTCCAGCCCGCCGCCGGCGCGCAGGGCGAGCTGACCGGCATCCTGATGATCCGCGCATACCACCGGGCTCGAGGTGACACGGAGCGCTCCGAGGTCATCGTGCCCGATTCTTCGCACGGTACGAACCCGGCGACGGCCTCGATGGCCGGCTTCCGCACTGTCACGGTCCGGTCCGCGCCCGATGGTGGGGTCGACCTCGAGGCACTCCGCGCGGCGCTCGGGCCGCGCACGGCAGCCGTGATGCTGACGAACCCTTCCACGCTGGGACTCTTCGAGCGGCGCATCGAGGCGCTGCTGGACGCGGTCCATGAGGCCGGCGCCCTGGCGTACATGGACGGCGCGAACATGAACGCGGTGCTAGGTCGCTTCCGGCCCGGCGACGCGGGCTTCGACGTGATGCACTTCAACCTGCACAAGACGTTCTCCACTCCGCACGGGGGCGGCGGTCCAGGCGCCGGACCGGTCGCGTGCGCCGAACGGCTGGCTTCGTACCTCCCGGCTCCACTCGTCGTCCGCGACGATGCCGGCGGCTACCGGTTGGAGCGCCCCGACGAGCGATCGACGGCGATCGGCCGCGTACGCGCCTATCAGGGCAATGTCGGCGTGCTCGTGCGCGCCTATGCCTACCTTCGCGCGCACGGCGGACGCGGGCTGCGCGAGGTGAGCGAGGACGCCGTGCTGGCCGCGAATTACCTGCGATCGCGCGTCGGCGAGGCCTACGATCTCCCTTACAGCGGGCCGTGCAAGCACGAGTTCGTGGCGTCCGCGCAGAACCTCCGCCAGGCGACCGGCGTACGCACCCTGGACGTAGCCAAGCGGCTCATCGATCACGGCTTCCATCCGCCGACCATCTACTTCCCGTTGATCGTCGAGGAGTGCCTCCTCATCGAACCGACGGAGACCGAGTCGCTCGAGACGATCGACGCGTTCGCCGAGGCGATGCTGGCCATCGCCCGCGAAGCGCGGGACGATCCGGACCGGGTGAAAGCCGCGCCCACGAGCTCGCCGGTCCGCCGGCTCGATGAGGCCTCGGCTGCGCGTCACCCCGAGCTGCGCTGGCGGCCGATGACCGGAGCGGAGACGCCCTGCCCGACATGAGCGGGTGATCGCGCGACGCATCCTGGTCCTCTGGCTCGCGGTCGCCGTGATCGCTGGCGGATGCCTGGCACTCGACGCGCCAGCCACCCCAGAGGGTCGCAGTCCGAGCCGCTCTGTCCCGCCGAGTCTTCCACCGCGCGAGCCGGGACATATGGTCGTGGCTGTCCCCATGGACCCCGCCGCCTTCGTCCCTGGGGCGGCGGACGAGACCACGGCCCTGCTCGGTGACCTCCTCTACGACCCGCTCTACCGGCTCGATACCACGCTGACGCCCCGACCCGCTCTGGCGGCGGCCCTGCCCGCCGTGAGCGCCGACGGGCTGACCTGGTCCATCGACCTGGTCAAGGGCGCCCGCTTCCACGACGGGTCGCGCGTGACGTCGGCCGACGTGGTCGCTTCACTCCAGTTGGCTGCCTCGCCGAGCTGTCCGTTCGCGCGCGATCTCTGCGAGTCGGTCTCGGCCCACCTCGCGGGTGCCGCGGCCGAAGGTGCCGAGCGCGTGACCATCGCGCTCCGCGACCCATGGGCGCCGTTCCTGGCCGAGGCCCTTGGACGGGTACCGGTCGTCTCCACCGCCGCGCTCGGCACGGCCGCGGATTCGCTCGTCGCGGCAGCCCGGGACGTCGACGCCGCCGCGCTGCGATCTCGCGTGGAGCGCATCACCGAGGAGACCAACGCCGAGCGCTGCCTCGTCGCCGCGCCACCCAGCGGATGCCGCCTCGCGGACTATGTCGCGGAGCTATCCGCGACGCTGGGGGACGCAGGCGCGGCCGTTCCGCCCCCGGCGCGCTTCACGTCGGCCGACGGCAGCGTCGACGGCGAGGCGCACGGCGCAGCCCTGCTCCAATCGGTCGGGAGCCTTGCGACGGTCCTCATGTCGGAGGGCATCGACCGGCTCGCCGCAGCGACGCCGCTGGTCGATATCGTCGAGCATCCGCTCGGCGGCGGGCCGTTCCGGCTCGAAAGCTACGACCCTGGCGTCGCGGTCGGGCTACGGCGGCACCCCGGCCACGTCCCGCAAGCCGGCCTCTCCGGGATCACGCTGCGCATCGTGCGCGACCCGTCCGTCGCGGCCACCGCGATCCGTGCCGGGGACGTCGACTGGATGCTCGAGCTGCCGGCGGACCAGGCCG
>JACCXQ010000055.1 GCA_013696945.1 Chloroflexota bacterium
ACTCCCGCTCCGCGCTGAGCCCGGCGGCGTTCTCTCGAGCCAGGTCAGGCCTTCGCAGCGCGGCGGCCGCGAGCGTCGCGGAGGGCGTGCTGATGCTGCCTGGCGGTCGGACCCGCTCGAGGCGCTCGATGGTGGGCCGCACGGCGACGCCGTAGCCGACGCGTATCCCTGGCAGAGCGAATGCCTTGGACAGCGTCCGGATCACGACCAGGTCGAGGTAACTGACCCGCAGGGGAACCGCCGTTTCGTGCCAGAACTCCGCGTACGCCTCATCGATGACGATCACCGGCGGCGGCCCACCGGTCGCGGCCGCCGCGCTGAGGATCCGTTCGATGGTCACGAGCGGTTCGGGAGCGCCCGTCGGGTTGTTGGGGGCGCATAGCCAGAGGAGTGCTGCGCCGGGCAGCCGCTCGATCAGAGCATCGACATCAAGCGCGTACCTCTCGTCCGGACCGAGCCTGCGGACAGCCTCGACGGTCGCGCCACGTTGGCTGGTCAGGACGCCGTACATGGCATACGTAGGGGTGGGCAGGAGCGCCGCGGACCCTGCTGGCAGGAACGCCTTGGCGCACATGTCGAGTACCTCGTCGGCGCCCGCCCCCACGACGATCTCGGAAGGATCCACGCCGACGTAGGCCGCCGCAGCCTCCGTCAGTTCCGCGTACGAGCTGTCGGGGTACTCGTTGAGGGGCGGATCCATCGCGCCCGCCAGGACCTCGGCCGCGAAGTCGGGCGCCACCGGTGAGGTGTTGGTGTCGAAGCGCAGGATGTCGGCCGGATCGAGCCCGTATCGAGCGGCGATGGCACGGTCCGATGGCTCCCATGTGTAGACCTGGGATGCGGGTCGTGGCACGGCGCGGGTCCGCCTCGGGGGTCAGCTGGCCTGACCTAGTGTCCGGCGGCCTCGAGCTCCTTGCGGTGTGCATCGATGATCTTCTGTGCCACGTGGGCCGGGACCTCCTCGTAGTGGTCGAGGCTCGCGCGGAACGTGCCGCGCCCGCCGGTCAGGGAGCGCAGCTCCGTGGCGTACGTGAAGAGCTCGGATTGCGGCACGTGGGCACGCACGACCTGCATGCCGTCGGCGCTGTCCATGCCGAGCACGCGGCCCCGCCGCGTGTTGAGGTCGCGGTTCACGTCGCCCATGTAGGTCTCAGGGACCCGGACCTCGACATCCATGATCGGCTCGAGGAGCGCGGGGCTGGACTCGTGGATGCCCTTGCGGGTGGCCATCGATGCCGCGAGCCGGAACGAGAGCTCGTCCGAGTCGACGGTGTGGAACGATCCGTCGTAGAGCGTCGCCTTGAAGTCCACCACCGGGTAGCCAGCCAGCGGCCCCTTGTCCGCCACGTCGCGCACGCCCTTCTCGACGCCTGAGAAGAACTGGCGTGGCACCGATCCGCCGACGATCTTCTCCGCGAACGCGACGCCGCCGCCGGGGTTCGGCTCGATGGCCAGCCACACGTGACCGAACTGACCGCGTCCGCCGGTCTGCTTCTTATGGCGCCCTTCGACCCGGGTCTCGCCGCGGATAGTCTCGCGATAGGGGACACGCGGCGGGTGCGTCACGACCGACGTCCCGAACTTGCGCTTGAGCCGCTCGGCGCTCACGGCGGTCTGGTTCTCCCCGAGCGTCCAGAGCAGCTGCTCCCCGGTTTCGACCGGCCGCTCCACGCGGATGGTTGGGTCCTCCTCGACCAGGCGGGCGAGCGCGGAGCTCAGCTTGTCCAGGTCGGCCTTTGACGCTGGCTCGATGGCGATGGGCAGCGTCGGCTCTGGGAACGCGAGCGGCGGCAGCGTGAGTGGCTTCTCGCGCTGGGACAGCGTGTCGCCGGTGACCGTGTGAAGTAGCTTGGCGACCGCGCCGATCTCGCCCGCCCCGACCGACCCGATCGGCTCGTGGTCTTTGCCCTTGACCCGCAGCACCTGCCCGATCCGCTCCTCCTCACCGCGACCTGCGTTCCACACATGGTCGTGCGACGAGATCTTCCCGGAGTAGACGCGGAAGTAGGTGAGCCGCCCGACGAAGGGGTCGGCTGCGGTCTTGAAGACCTGGGCGAGCAGCGGACCGTCCGGATCCGGCGGGACGTCCACTTCCTTAGCTGTCCCGTCAGTAGCCAGAGCCGGTGGCTCCTCGCCGGGGGAGGGGAGGTAGCGGACGATCGCGTCCAGGAGCCCCTCCACGCCGATGTCCTTCCCGGCCGCGGTCAGCATCACGGGCGCGAGCACGCTCTCCCGAACGCCCTTGTGGAGACAGGCCTCCAGCTCGGCGTCGCTCACCTCCTCGCCCTCGAGGTACTTCGTGAGGACGTCGTCATCCGCCTCGGCCGCCGCCTCGAGGAGCTGGTCGCGTCTGCGGCTGACCTCGTCGGCCAGGTCGTCCGGGATGGGCACCTCGGTCCGTTTGCCGCCGTCGTAGACCCACGCCGTCCGGTGCACGAGGTCCACGTAGCCACGGAACGACTCGGCGGCCCCGATGGCCACCTGGAGCGGTGCGATCTTGCTGCCGAAGGCTGCTCGCAACGCATCGAGCGCGGCGGTGGGGTCGGCGTTCTCGCGGTCGCATTTGGTGAGAACGAAGAGCGCGGCCGTGTTCGTCTGACGGCCCAGTGCGATGGCCGTCTCGGTGCCCGCTTCCACGCCGCCCGAGGCATCCATCGTCAGGAGCGCTCCGTCGGCCGCCGCGAACCCCTCGACGACCTCGCCCGCGAAGTCGGCATAGCCCGGCGTGTCGATGAGCGTCGCGTGGTGGCCGTCGTGCTCGAGGCCCGCCACCGCGAGCGACAGGGAGAGCTTCCGCTTCTGCTCCTCAGGCTCGAAGTCCAGGCTGGCCGTCCCGTCATCTACGCGCCCCAGCCGCGTGATGGCACCCGCCTTGTGGAGAAGGTGTTCCGCAAGGGTCGTCTTCCCGGACCCCGAGTGGCCGGCCAGCACCACGTTGCGCAGACGTGAGAGTTCCCCGTTGGACATGCGACGAAGTCACCTCCGGCTGGCGGTCCGGATGGGACCGCGGGATGCCCGGTGCCGGGCCCTGGGACGGTCGGGACTGAACGGCCATCATATAGAATCCGCGCCGATGTCCGGTCACTCCAAGTGGTCCCAGATAAAGCGCCAGAAGGGCGCCAACGACGCGAAGCGCGGAGCCCTCTTCACCAAGGTCGGCCGCGAGATAGCGATCGCCGCCCGTGCCGGAGGCGGGGACCCGGACGCGAACTACAAGCTGCGGCTGGCGGTCGAGAAGGCGCGGGCGGCCAACATGCCCGCGGACACCATCAAGCGGGCCATCGAGCGCGCGGTCGGTGGCGCCGATTCCGTCCAGTTCGAGGAGATCGTGTACGAGGGCTACGGACCGGGCGGTGTGGCTATCCTCGTGGAGACGGCCACCGACAACCGCAACCGGACCGCAGCCGAGGTGCGCTCGCTCTTCACGAAGGCCGGCGGCCAGCTCGCGGGCGCAGGGGCTGTCGCGTGGCAGTTCGAGCCGCGCGGTGTCGTCGTCATCCCTCGCGACGGCCAGGACCCCGACGAGATCGCGCTGGCGGCCATCGATGCCGGCGCAGAGGACGTGGACAGCGAAGCCGACCCGCTGGAGATCTACACCAGCCCGTCCGACCTCGAGCCTGTCCGCCAGGCGATCGAGTCGGCCGGTTACGCTGTCGAGTCCGCTGAACTGACCATGCAACCAAAGTCGACCATCGAGCTCGACCCGTCCGCGGCCCGGCAGAATCTGCGCCTCCTCGAGAACCTCGAGGACCTCGATGACGTCCAGCGCGTCACCGCCAACTTCGACATCCCGGACGAACTCATGCTCGAGGCCGTCACCGCGTGACGGCCTGAACGCCCGCGCGATGATCGTCCTCGGCATCGATCCCGGGACCGCCCGGACGGGCTACGGCATCGTCGAGCGGTCGGGGAGCCAGCTGCGGGCTCTCGATTTCGGCTGCTTCGAGACGGTCAAGACCCTGACACTCCCGGAACGCCTCGTGGAGATCCATCGAGCCATCGGCGAGCTCATCGACGAGCACCACCCGAGCGTCGTGGGCGTGGAGCGGCTGTTCTTCAACCGGAACGTCCAGACCGCCTTCGCGGTCGGGCAAGCGCGCGGTGTCGTCCTCCTCGCGGCCGCGCAGCACGGGCTGGCGGTCATGGAGTACGGGCCACACGAGGTGAAGATCGCCGTGACCGGATACGGCCGCGCGGAGAAGGGCCAGGTCCAGCGCATGGTCCAGGCGGTGCTGGGGATGGCCGAGCTGCCGCGCCCCGACGATGCGGCCGACGCACTTGCGGTGGCCATCTGCCTCGCCCATGGGCTTCGGCCGGCGGCCTGAGCGCGTGATCGCCTCGCTCACCGGATCGGTCGCCGACATCGATGGAGACTCGCTCATCCTGGAGGTAGGCGGCATCGGCTACCGGGTCCATTGCGGCCCTTCCACCCTCGCGGCGTGCCGTGCCGGTTCGAGCGTGAAGCTCCACACGCATCACCTGGTCCGCGAGGACCTGCAGGCGCTCTACGGCTTCCGGACGCCCGAGGAGCTCGGCTTCTTCGAGCTGCTCACCACCGTCACCGGCGTGGGGCCCAAGGTCGCCCTGGCCATCGTCTCCTCGCGACCCGTGGCGGACCTCCAGCTCGCCATCTTCCAGGGCGACGAGGCGGTGCTCACGGCCGTCAGCGGCGTCGGGAAGCGCCTTGCCGCTCGGATAGTGCTGGAGCTGAAGGAGAAGGTGGCCGCAGCCGGGGGCTCCGCCGGTCCATCGGGGTCGCCGTCCGCAGAGTCGGAGGTCGTGGCCGCCCTCCAGGCTCTTGGTTACAGCGCGACCGAGGCACGCGAGGCGGGGCGGGGCGCGGTCGCCGCGCTGCCTCCCGGTGCGTCGTTGGAGGAGAGGGTGAAGGGCGCTCTTCGTGTCCTCCGACGCGACTGACCGGAGCCCGCTGGCCGAGGGGACCGAACATCCGTTCGCTTCCGTCGCCAGGCTGCTAGACTGGGGCCCGATGGACGAGGGCGCCCGGATAGTCACCCCCGCCCCGCTCGAGGTGGATGAAGCCACCGTCGAGACGAGTCTGCGACCACGGCGACTTGCCGAGTACATCGGCCAGACGCAGGTCAAGCAGAACCTCTCCATCCTCCTCGCGGCAGCGACGCAGCGGCATGAGGCGGCTGACCACGTGCTCCTCTACGGCCCGCCCGGCCTGGGAAAGACCACGCTGGCCAACATCGTGGCGCGCGAGCTTGGGGTGAACATCCACACCACGTCCGGCCCGGCCATCGAGCGCGCCGGTGACCTCGCCGCGATCCTCACCAATCTCGACGAACGCGACGTGCTCTTCATCGACGAGATCCACCGCCTCAACCACGCCGTCGAGGAGATCCTCTACCCGGCCATGGAGGACTTCGCGATCGACGTGATGATCGGTCGCGGGCCCAGCGCGCGCAGTCTGCGCCTGGGCCTCAAGTCGTTCACGGTGGTCGGTGCCACGACGCGAGCGGGCCGCATCAGCTCACCGCTCCGCGACCGGTTCGGGGCCGTGTACCGGCTCGACTACTACTCCCCGGACGAGCTGGCCACGATCATCGAGCGGTCGGCGGGCATCCTCGACGTGGAGATCGAGCCGCAAGCGATCCGGGGCCTGGCGCGGCGGGGGAGGGGCACGCCGCGAGTCGTCAACCGCCTGTTGCGGCGTGTCCGGGACCACGCCGAGGTCACCGGCGACGGCCGCATCACGGCCACGCAGGCCGAGGCAGCGATGACCGCCATGGACATCGACGACGAGGGGCTCGACACCACGGATCGGCGCCTCCTCGCTGCCATCGTCCAGAAGTTCGCCTCGGGGCCGGTCGGCGGGGCAGCGCTGGCCGCCGTCATCGGCGAGGAGGTCGACACGATCGAGGACGTCTACGAGCCCTTTCTGCTGCAGCTCGGCTTCCTCGACCGCACGCCGCAGGGGAGGGTGGCCACGGAACGGGCGCGCGACCACCTGCGTGGCATGGGCTACGAGGTGCCGCCTCCGCGTCGCTCCGAGCGATCCGACGCGGGTCTCTGGGACGGCATCACGACCGAGGGACGGACCGAGTCCGAGACGCCTGCGTGACGGCCACGCCCCCCACAGCGATGGCGGTCATGACGCGCGGCCTGATCAAGCGCTACGGGTCGCGCGTGGCGCTCGCCGGTCTGGATCTCAACGTGCCGCGCGGCACTGTCTACGGCTTCCTGGGGCCCAACGGTTCCGGCAAGACCACGACGCTGCGGCTGCTCGTGGGACTGATGCGGCCCAACGCCGGCACCATCGAGCTCCTCGGCGAGCCGTACCAGTGGCGTGACCGTCGACGGATCTTCCGCGTCGGTGCGCTGATCGAGACGCCGGCGTTCTATCCGTATCTCTCGGGTCGAGAGAACCTGCGCGTATTCGCGGCGGTCGGTGCGCCCACGCCGGCGTCGCGGATCGGCGAGGTGCTCGAGTACGTCGGACTCTCGGAACGGGCACGGGACAAGGTCAAGACCTACTCGCTGGGCATGAAGCAGCGGCTGGGGATCGCCGCCGCGCTGCTCTCGGACCCGGAGTTGCTCCTACTGGATGAACCGGCCAACGGGCTGGACCCGGCCGGGATCGTGGCGATGCGCGAGACGCTCCGCTACCTCACGTCCCAGGGAAAGACGGTCCTCATCTCGAGCC
>JACCXQ010000075.1 GCA_013696945.1 Chloroflexota bacterium
GGGCGCGCCGCTCGACGTTTGGTTCGCACTTGCCGAGGCGCTCGATCGGCCGATGCGGGTGGAGTTCGGGCGGGACGCCGCCGACCCGACCCCTGATGCCGGCCACCTGGCGATCCAGGAACTCGTCCTGCGGGTCGCCAAGCAGGCCGGTTTCGACGGGCGATTCGAGATCCCGACCCGACCCGGCGACCCAAGTCGGTCCACTGACGTCCGGCTGGTCGACCACCGTGGTCGACGGCTGGTGCTGGTAGAGTGCTGGAACACCTTCGGGGACATCGGCGCCGCGGTACGCTCGGCCGACCGCAAGCGAGCGGAGGTCGAAGCACTCGCCGTCGCGCTCGGTGGTGACGAGGGTCCGAACGCCGTGGGTGCCTGCTGGGTCGTTCGGGCGACGCGCCGCAACCGGGAGCTGCTTGTCCGGTACCCGCACATCTTCGAGAGCCGCTTTCCAGGGCCTGGCCCGGCGTGGGTCGCGACGTTGACGAGCGGCGGCCCGACGCCGCACGAGCCCGGGCTGATCTGGTGCGATATCGAGGCCACTCGGCTGTTCGCCCGGCGGCGCCACGCGCATGACCACGTCGCGAGGCTGAGCGCGCCACGCCGGTCACCACGAGCTGGCTCCGGCCCCCGACGATGGGACCATCGCGCGCCCCGAGCCGATGTGGTATCAACCTCCCGACCGTGATCGATGCCCGACGACCAACAGGGGGAACCTCGATGCTCCTGCCCCGGACCTCCGTGCGCCCCGCCGCCTCCGCGCATCGCCCCGTCGCGACCGCCCTTGGCATCGCACTCCTTGCGCTGACTCTCGTGGCCGGCCCCACTGCGGCCGCCACCAAGATCGTGACGGTGGACAACAGCCACTCGTTCTCGCCCGACTCCGTGACCATCTCGCGCGGCGACACCGTGCGGTGGAGGAGCGAGGCCACCTTCGAGGATCACGACGTCTTCGGCACCAAGCCCAGCTCATACTTCAGCAGCGGGCCGGCTGGCGGGATCGATCCCGGCGAGAGCTACAGCAAGGTCTTCAAGTCGGCGGGCACATTTCCGTACGTCTGCCGCGTGCACGATGGGATGGACGGTGAAGTCCGGGTCACGATGGGCGGGAGCCGGATCGTCGACGGCGGAGTCGTCAAGTTCAAGCTCAACGTAGCCAGCGAAGCTCTCTCTTCCAGCTCACCATTCCGCCACGTGGTCTGGGTCGACCCCCCGACCGGTGGCTGGCAGGTCTTCAAGACGACCACGAAGAAGAGCGTGACCTACGTCCCGTCCGCCTCGGGCACGTACCTCTTCGCCTCCGAGGTCAGGCGAGTGTCGAACGGCACCACGTCCGACCTCAGCCCGGTGCGCTCACTGACCAAGTGACGCCACCAAACCGGCGAGCTAGCCTCGGCCGGTCCCGAACTGGCGATCGCCGGCGTCCCCCAAGCCCGGCATGATGTAACCGCGCTCGTTGAGCTGCCGATCGAGCGCCGCACAGTGGATCGCCACGTCCGGATGAGCAGATGCCACGGTGCGCACGCCCTCCGGTGCCGCGATGAGATTGATGAGCTTGATCCGCGATGCGCCCCAGTCCTTGAGCACCTCGATGGCCGCCGACGCGGAGCCGCCGGTCGCGAGCATCGGGTCCAGGATCAGGCAGAGGTCGACGGTCGCACGGTCAGGCAGCTTGTTGTAGTACTCGACCGGCCGGAGGGTCCGCTCATCGCGGAAGAGCCCCAGGTGCCAGACCTGCGCCGTCGGCATCAGCTCGAGCATGGCATCGACCATCCCAAGACCAGCCCGAAGGATCGGGATGAGCCCGATGCGGTCGGCCAGCTCCGATCCCTCGATCTCCTCGAGAGGCGTCCGCACGCGGATCGCGCTGACGCGGGCATCGGCGAGAGCTTCGTATCCCAGGAGCCAGCTGATCTCGCGGACAAGCTCACGGAACTTCTTGGGCTCGGTCGCCTCGTCGCGCAGGAGCGCCAGCTTGTGCAGGATCGCTGGGTGGCGCGAAACGGTGAGGGTCGGGAACTCGGGATGGGCCTGGGCCACTTCTCTGCGACCTCTGGGAGGGTTGGGTCACGATCGTAGCGGCCAGACCGCCCGCGGAC
>JACCXQ010000091.1 GCA_013696945.1 Chloroflexota bacterium
ACCGGCCGGATCAGGTCGCCGCCCGTCTGGAGGCGATGCGTATGGGCTTCGACGCGGCCTTCCCCCTCGACGTTGACCCGAGTGAGCTCGGGGGGCGCCTGGCGCTCATCGCCGACCAGGCACGGCCCGCGCGCATCGACCACCGACTGCGAGTGACCGACGGTGTCGATCTTGACCTCGACGCGCGTGAGCTTCGTCGCGAGGGCCGGCCGACCCACCTCCGTCCAAAGGAGTTCGGATTGCTGGAGTTCCTTGCCCGGCATCCGGGCCGGACATTCACGCGTCGCCAGCTGCTGGATCGCGTCTGGCGAACCGACCACGATGGCGATCCCAGGACGGTCGACGTCCACGTCCGCTGGCTGCGCGAGAAGCTCGAGACCGACCCCGAGCACCCTCAGCTCTTGCTGACCGTGCGGGGCGTCGGCTATCGCCTCGACCCGCCCGATGGTTAACCGAGCCTTAACACACCGGCAATGGACCGTTCATGGGGTTCCCCGACGCTCGTGGGGGACCCAGAAGTCACCACGCCGCCTTCGTGCGGGCGGATATCCGTAGAGGAGAACGAATCGTGCATCTCGACAGACGCTTCATGGCGATAGCGCTCGCAAGCGCATTCGTCGTCGTGTCCTGCGGAGGATCGGGCGCGACCAACGCCCCGAGCCAGCCCCCGGCCGCCAGCCAGCCCGGCGTCAGCCAGCCGCCCGTCGCGAGCGATCCGGTCGCGAGCGAGCCGGTCGCGAGCGAGCCGACGTCCCTCAGCGGCGAGATCGTCATCTCCGGTTCCTCGACGGTCGGGCCTATCTCGACCGGCGTCAAGGAGCTCTTCAACGCCCAGTATCCGGACGTCGCCATCAGCGTCGATGAGACCGGGACCGGTGATGGCTTCGCCCTCTTCTGCGAGGGCCAGACGGACATCAGCGATGCCTCGCGGGCGATCAAGGAGGAAGAGGCGACCATCTGCGCCGACAACGGCGTCGAGTTTGTCGAGCTCAAGATGGGCATCGACGGGCTATCGGTCATCACCTCCGCCCTCAACGACCAGATCCCGGATGACTGCCTGACCTTCAATGACCTCTATGCGCTCATCGGCCCCGAGTCGACAGGTTTCGACAACTGGACCGACGCCCAGGCGCTCGCTACCGAGCTCGGCTCGACCACGGCGCTGCCGGACGCCCCGCTCACCATCACGGCGCCCGGCGAGGAATCGGGCACCTACGACAGCTTCGTGGAGCTGGTGCTCGGCGACATCGCCGAGGCCCGCCTCGAGGGAGGCATGATCACCGAGGACCAGGTCGAGACCACTCGGCCCGACTATCAGTCCTCCGGCGACGACAACGTCATCATCGACGGTGTCGCCGGTTCGGCCGATAATCCGACCACTCTCGGCTGGGTCGGCTACGCATACGCCCAGAACGCGACCGATCGCGTGAAGCTCCTGAGCGTCGATGGCGGCGAAGGCTGCGTCGAGCCCACCCCCGAGTCGATCGCGGACGGCTCATACCCCATCGCCCGCGAGCTGTTCATCTACGTCGACAAGGCCAAGGCGGCAGAGAACGAGGCGCTCACCGCCTTCGTCGACTTCTACTTGGCTGACGGGACCCTCGACCAGGTCTTCCAGCTGCCGACGGCACGCTACGTCCCCCTGACGGACGAGACATTCGCCGAGACGGTCGCCGCCTGGGAGGGGCGCTAGCCTCTCGGATCATCACCCCCGCAGACGCGCGAACGGCCGGGCCGGGCTTCGGCTCGGCCGTTCCACATCGTCCGTACCGCACGCATATCCTGAGACGAGTCCCAGTCGAGGTACAGGATCCCGATGGCCCAGGCATCGATGAGCGTCTCGCCCTCCTCCGGCGCCCCCGACCTTCGAGGCAGCGTCGGTCGGCGGCGCAGCGAGGCCGTCATCCGCGGGATCTTCTTCATCGCCGCCTCCGTGTCGATCGTCATCAGCGCGGCGATCATCCTGTCCCTGATCTTCGAGGCCGCGACATTCCTTCGGCTCATCGACCTCGACCAGCTGAGGGAGATCGGCTGGTTCCCGCGTCGCGGACTGTTCGACATCGGCACCGTCCTGATGGGCTCGCTCATCGTGACGGTCATCGCCATGGTCATCGCCACGCCGGTCGGCCTGGGGTCCGCCATCTACCTCTCCGAGTACGCCACGCCACGGACGCGGCGGATCATCAAGCCCATCCTGGAGATCCTGGCCGGCATCCCCAGCATCGTGCTCGGTTACTTCGCCCTCACAGTCATCAACCCGCGGATCGTGACCCAGATCTTCAGCGGTGCCGACCACTTCAACCTGATGGCCGCCGGGCTGGCCGTCGGCGTGCTCATCATCCCGCTCATCGCCTCGGTCTCCGAGGATGCCATGCGTGCGGTCCCGCGCAGCCTCCGCGAGGCGTCATACGGCCTGGGTGCGAGGAGGATCACGACGAGCGTACGGGTCGTCTTCCCGGCCGCCATCTCGGGCATCGTGGCGGCGCTCATCCTCGGCATCTCTCGCGCCATCGGCGAGACGATGGTGGTCGCCATCGCCGCCGGGGGAACCGGGGGGTCGCTCTTCACGCTCGATCCGCTCGGCCCCGGTCAGACGGTGACGGCTGCCATGGCGTCGCTCGCGACCGGCAGCGACCAGGTGCGAGGCGCGAGCGCCGCGTTCCCCAGCCTCTTCTTCCTGGGCCTGCTGCTGTTCGTCATCACCTTGGGTCTCAATCTCGTCGGCGACGTATTCGTCCGCCGCACGCGTCAGCGCTACTAGGAGGCGCGGCATGACCTCATCGGCAGTCGCCGCCCAGGTCCGGCGGGCCTCGCTCCAGCGCACGGGCGTGGATGTCCGGAGCGCCGTCTTCCAGGGACTGCTGGCCCTCTGCCTGCTCTTCTCGCTGACCGTGCTGGTGGTGCTCCTGGTCGACGTCCTTCTTCGTGGGCTGCCCGTCTTCGCCGCGCGCGGCGCGGACTTCCTGACGTCCGAGGTGGTCAGCCAGCCGGATCGGGCGGGCGTGGTGCAGGGCATCCAGGGATCGGTGCTCGTGGTGCTCATCGTGGCCGTCACGGCCATCCCGATCGGCCTGATGACGGCCATCTACCTCGAGGAGTACGCACCGGACAACCGGCTCACGCGTTTCATCTCGGTGAACATCCGGAATCTGGCGGGCGTACCTTCCATCGTCTACGGGCTGCTGGGCCTGGCACTCTTCGTGGGGACGTTCCGCGGCCTTGGCATCGGCACCGGCGGGAACGGCCGCATCGTGCTGGCCGGCGGCCTGACGATGGCCACGCTGGTGCTGCCCATAATGATCATCACCGCCTCGGAAGCGCTCCGGGCCGTCCCCAACGCCATCCGCGAGGCCGGCTATGGCGTGGGGGCGTCGAAGTGGCAGGTGACCCGCAAGCTCGTCCTGCCGTCCGCCGTGCCGGGGATCCTGACCGGCGTCGTGCTGTCACTCTCCCGCGCCCTCGGTGAGACGGCTCCGCTCATCCTGGCCGGCGCGGTCCTTGGCTCGTACTCGAGCGGCGACAAGGACTTCGTGGAGCAGCTCTTCGGGGCGTACACCGCGCTGCCGATGGTCATCTTCGGCTGGACCAAGGAGTCGGCACCGGAATTCCGGGAGCTCGCGGCGGCCGGGATCATCGTGCTCCTCGCCGTGACGCTGCTGGCCAATGCCGTGGCCGTCTACTTCCGCAACCGATTCGAGCGCTCCTGGTAGTGGACGATCAGTCGCTCACCGACCCACTGGACCGAGGACCGATGATGACCACCGCAACACCGCCATCCCCCGCCGCCGAGACAAGCCCAAAGAGGCACATGGACATCCGCATCGAGACACGCAGTCGCACAGGCGACGAGCCGGCGACCCGGCCTGCGCCGGTCATCCAGATGGAGGATGTGTCCTGTTGGTACGGGGATTTCCGGGCCATCCGGGACATCTCGCTCGACATCCGGACGAACGCCATCACGGCGCTCATCGGACCTTCTGGCTGCGGCAAGAGCACGCTGCTGCGCGCCATCAACCGGATGAACGACCTGGTCCCCGGCGCTCGCCTGACCGGGAAGGTGCTGTACCACGGGGAGGACCTGTACGGGCCGCGGGTCGACGCCGTAGAGGTGCGTCGCCGCATCGGCATGGTCTTCCAGAAACCCAACCCGTTCCCCAAGTCGATCTACGACAACGTGGCGTTCGGCCCGCGCGTCAACGGCGTGCGTGGCGACATGGACGAACTGGTCGAATCCAGCCTCCGCCGCGCCGCCCTGTGGGATGAGGTCAAGGACAAGCTGAAGCAGTCGGGGATGGCCCTCTCCGGCGGGCAGCAGCAACGCCTCTGCATCGCGAGGGCGATCGCTGTCGAGCCGGACGTGATCCTGATGGACGAACCGTGCTCTGCGCTCGACCCCCGGGCTACGCTCCAGATCGAGGAGCTGATGATCGAGCTCAAGGAGAACTACACCATCATCATCGTCACGCACAACATGCAACAGGCGGCCCGCGCATCCGAGGAGACCGTCTTCCTGACCATGGGCGAGGAGCGCGCCGGCTTCATGGTCGAGAAGGGCCCTACGAGCGAGATCTTCACGAACCCCAAGAACCAGCTGACCGAGGACTACGTCTCGGGACGCTTCGGCTAGAGGAACGCACGATGCAGCAAGATCTCGACCGAGACCCCGACGGCGCAGCGCTGCCGGACCAGACGGACCCCGTCGAGTTCGTCCGCGAGCAGATCGACGAGATCGTGGAGCGTGCCGGCGCGAACGCGCCGCGTCGAGACCTCCATCACCCACCACGTGACACCCTCGATCGCGAAGAGCGCGAGATCAAGGACAACGTGCTGCGTCTGGGCAGCATGGTTGCCGATTCGATCCGAGCGGCGCTCACCGCCCTCCAGTCGCACGATGCCGAGGCCGCCACCGCCGTGATCGTCGGCGACGGCCGCATCAACGAGGCGCAGCGGAGCATCTCGGGCCTCATCGCGCGGACCATCGCCACACAACAGCCCGTGGCTCGCGACCTCCGGCTCCTGCTGGCGCTCGATCACGTGACCTACGAGCTGGAGCGCATCGGCGATCATGCCTCTTCCGTGGCGAAGCAGGCGCGCAAGCTGGCGCCGGAGCCGCCGCTCAAGGAGTACGTCGACCTCCCGGAGATGGGCGAGCTCTGCGCGCGGCAGGTGCGTGACGTGCTGCGCGCTCTCGTCGACATCGACCAGGCGCAGGCGCGCGAGGTCGCGGCACGCGATGACGATGTCGACCACCTCTATCACAAGACATTCGACGAGGTGCTGAAGCTGATGCGGGAGGACCCCGGGAACGTCGACCGCGGCGCGCGGATCCTTTTTGCGGCCCACTACCTGGAGCGCATCGGCGACCGCGTCACGAACATCGCGGAGGACGTGGTCTTCCTTGCCACGGGCGACATCGAGGACCTCAACCCATGACAGAGGACGGCGAGGCCGGCCAGCCCCCCGAAGCATCGTCCGTCGACGGCCAGGATCGCGCCCCATCGATCAGGGTGCTGTTCGTGTGCACCCACAACTCCGCGCGCAGCCAGATGGCGGAGGTCGTCCTACGCCGGCGCGGCGGCCGCGCATTCGAGGTCCACTCGGCAGGCACGGAGCCCGCGGAGGTGAACCCGCTCACGGTGCGGGTGCTGGAGGAGGCCGGCTTCGAGACGTCAGATCTGCGGTCCAAGTCGGTCGACGAGTATCTGGGCCAGACCTTCGACTACGTGATCACCGTGTGCGATCAGGCGCGCCAGTCCTGCCCCGTGTTCCCGGGCGGCGGTGAGTCGCTTCACTGGGGCTACGACGATCCGTCCCAGGCGACCGGCACCGAGGATGAGCGGGTCGTCGTGTTCCGCCGCGTCTTCACGCAGATCGCCGAGCGGATCGGCCAGTTCGTCCCGATCGCCCTTCGCGAGCACGGCCTGCCGACCACGCCGGTCCTCGCTTCGTGACGCACGACCCCGGTGGGGCCGCGGCCGCCGGCGAGCGGACCGGCATCGAGCTCTACCTGTTGCGGCACGCCGATGCGGGCGACCCCGAGACGTGGACCGGAGACGACGACGAGCGACCGCTGACTCGCAAGGGTCGCCGGCAGGCCAAGCGTCTGGGGACCTTCCTGGCCGAGATGGACTTCAAGCCCGGTCTCATCGTGAGCAGTCCCAAGGTGCGTGCCCGCGAGACGGCCGAGCTCGTGGCTCAGCCGCTCAAGCTCAAGGTGCGCATCGACGAGCGCCTCGGCTATGACCTGGGCCTCGGGGCCCTGGACTCCCTGCTTGGTGACCTGGGCGAGCGGCGTCCCGTGCTCGTCGGGCACGATCCCGACTTCTCCGCGCTGGTGGCCATCCTCTGCGGTGCATCGCGCGTCCCCATGAAGAAGGGCGGCCTCGCACGCATCGACGTCGAGCCGCCACTCCAGCCAGGCGCCGGGGTGCTGCGCTGGCTCGTCCCGCCGGACCTGCTCAAGCGCGAGGCCGCCTAGGCTCGTCCCAGCGCGAGCCCGGCTTCGCGGCGCGGCTCTCATGGTGACGGGCGGCTTCGCGGGCACCGTTCCACTCTCACCGGCATACGCGGCGCAAAGGCGGGATAAGGCAGCCCGCCGGCAGCTTCCCGCGGCGAAAAGCATGCGTGTCGGGCAGTGGTCATGCTCGGCCACGGCGGGTCTAGCCGCCTCCGCTCGTGTTGGTCGTGCCTTTAGAGCCGCTTAGTGCCCGATATGCCGCTCACAGCGGCAGCGGCTGGTCCAAGCCCCGCCGGACCAACGTCGAGCCCCTTTGGGGAGGGTCGCCCCAGAAGGCTGCGCGTCCCCCGGTCACGCCTGCGGCTGGAGGACGGGCAGTGACCGAGCCGGATCGAGCGGCACCGTCGCGGTCGCTCCGGCGGCGATGACAGAGGCGATCCTCTGGAGCCTCGACGCGGCCTCCGGTCGAAGCCGGTAGAAGACCCACGTCCCCCGTCGTTCAGCCTCGACCACGCCTGCCTCGCGCAGCACCTTCAGGTGGTGCGAGACCGTCGGCTGGGAGACGTCGCAGCAGGAAGTGAAGTCGCAGGCACAGACCTCGGGCTGGCCGCCCAACTGGCGCACGATGGCCAGCCGGACAGGGTCGGCGAGTGCCTGGAGAAGGCGGATATCGGGGTCGGAGGGGCTCACCATGGTGGGCATGCTAATCGATGCCGGTCTATATTGACAAGCATCTATATAGTGGTCGCGAACGACCCGAGCCCCACCGCGTGCATGCGTAGGACGACGAACGATGGAAGGAGGTGATCCCGATGGT
The DNA here is from genome assembly GCA_013696945.1 of Chloroflexota bacterium. Lineage (GTDB taxonomy): Bacteria > Chloroflexota > Limnocylindria > Limnocylindrales > CSP1-4 > Palsa-1032. The sequence goes on from JACCXQ010000091.1 coordinate 7,275, forward strand.
GCTCCGAAACGACTGCGACTGCGGCCCGGACTGCTGCCCGACCGGTCCCTGCTGCTGACCATCACTCTCGCGGCGGGTCGGCCACCGGCTCGCCGCGAACCCCGTCATCGAGGATCGGGATCGCGAAGCTGAACACCGAGCCACTTCCCTCCTCGCTCTCCACCCAGATGCGCCCACCATGTCCTTCGGCGATGTGGCGGGCGATCGACAGTCCCAGCCCCGTACCGCCGGCCGCACCGCGCACGCGAGCCTTGTCGACCTTGTAGAAGCGCTCGAAGATCCGCCCGAGGTCCGCTCGCGGTATCCCGGCCCCTTCGTCGCGCACGTTGACGATGACCTCTGGACCCTCCCTTCGCGCGGTGACCACGACGCGAGCCGAGCGCGGCGAGAACTTGACGGCGTTGTGCAGCAGGTTGATGAGCAGCTGTCCGAGTCGCTCGTCGTCACCCCGGACCAGTGGTAGATCCCCGTCCTCTGGCAACTCGGCATCAAGGCTGACCTGCTGCCGGTCGGCGAATGTCCGTAGCCGATCGATGGCGCCGCGGATGACGCTCTCCAGGTCCACGGCATCCATCTGCAGATGGGTCGCACCACCCTCGATGCGCGACAGGTCCAGCAGCTCGTTCACCATCTGGACCAGGTGCCCGGTCTCCACGTCGATCTTCTGCACGCGGTCACGGATCCGGGATGAGACGTCGGCGGTCTCGAGGTCCGCGGCCAGCGTCTCGGTCAGCAGTCGGATGGTCGTGAGGGGCGTTCGAAGCTCGTGCGACAGGTTGTCGATGAACTCGGTGCGGATGCGCTGAAGCCAGCGCAGATCCGTCACATCCTCCAGGATCAGCCACACACCCCCGGTCAAGCCGCGCCTGGCGCGGACGATCACGGTGCGCTCGCTCGCACCGCCGACCGAGACCTCCGTGGTGGCCGAGCCACGCTCGCGAGCTGCACGCGCCACGCCTTCCACCCGATGGTCGACGAACGCCTCCATCGCGCTCCTCCCCACCAGGACGCCTCGTTGTCGGTCCAGGAGCCGGGCGGCGGCCTGGTTTGCCATCACCACGCTCAGCGCATCGTCCATGCGAACGATGCCGGCATCGATCTGGTCGGCAAGTTCCGACAGATCGCCGAATAGCTCGCCATCGCTGGAGCGCACGGCGGATGCGGCGTCACCGGACGGTGTCGGGGCGACCGCCGTTTCGCTGGCTCGGTACCCGCTTGGGGCGCCGCGACCCCACCCTCGTCGGAGCTCCGCGTACGCCGTCACCGCCACGACCGTGAGGACCAGGATCGCCAGGACCGCGACGACCTCGGGCTGCACCCCGTCAGTCTAGGGGCGCCCTTACCTGGGTGACCCGCTCACGATCTGACGTACGGCGCCTGGCGGATCCACAGATCGTCGGTCAGCTGTGACACGAGGAAGGCACCCAGGTCGGATCGGGTGATGCGCGACCGCGGCCCGACCCGGAGATCCGTGCCGGCCTCCCAGCGTCCGGTCGGCGGACCCTTTACGACGCGCGGTGGGCGGACGGCGATCCAATCGAGCGTGCTCGCCGCCACGATCTCCAGTTCGCGCTGCTTGGCGGCCACCACGTTGCGGACCAGCAGCCGCACGACCGTGGACGCCACCCGATCCGCCAGAGCCTTCCGCTCCCCTGGCAGCGCGACCGCTGCCCCCGACAAGAGGACCAGCCGACGGACGCGGTGGCTTTCCATCGCAGCGACGACGTTCCTCGCCCACATCTCGAACAGGTCCACCTCCTCACGGCGGTTCGAGCTCGGGCCGAGCGCGCTGATGACGGCTTCGGCGCCGGCGATCGCCGCGTGGACGTCGTCGCGCTTTGCGATGTCGCCGGTCAGGACTCGGGAGGGTCCATGCCCGGTCACCTCGAGCCGCGACGGGTCGCGGACCATGGCCGTGACCTCGTGCTCCGCTCTCCCGGCGTGCTCCAGGACATGGCCGCCGATAGCGCCCGTCGCCCCGAAGATCGCCACCCTCATGGTGCGATGGTACGACCGACCTCCGACGGACGGGCTCTTGACCCGACACGGGCCCCGCGTCACGCTGACGCCATGCGCACCTTGCGTGGGCGGCGCGCCGTGGTCGGCGCCGTCTGCCTGCTCCTCCTTGCGACCGCGCCTGCGCAGGGCGGCGTGACCCTTCCTGAGGCGCCCGGCTGCACGATCTTCCCGGCCACGAACGTCTGGAACAAGCGGGTCGACGACCTGCCGGTGCGCGACGACTCCGAGACGCTCAAGCAGAGCATCGGCCTCGACGACTACCTCCACCCCGACTTCGGCTCCTACGAGGGCTACGGCATCCCGTACAACGTCGTCGGAGCGCGGGCACCCAAGCGGACGGTGCGTTTCACCTGGCCGGACGAGTCTGATCCCGGGCCTTACCCCATCCCGCGCGAGCCACTCATCGAGGGCGCCGGAGCGGCAGGCGACCGGCACCTGCTGGTCGTGGATCGGTCAAGCTGCATGCTCTACGAGCTCTACAACGCCCGCCTCACGGACAGTGGCTGGCGCGCCGGATCCGGCGCGATCTGGGATCTCGACTCCAACGCCCTGCGGCCCAAGGGTCACACCAGCGCTGATGCCGCCGGGCTGCCCATCCTCCCGGGGCTGGTCCGCTACGACGAGGTCGCGGCCGGGGAGATCGCCCACGCCCTCAGATTCACGGCTCCCGAGACGCGCCGGCAGTTCACCTATCCCGCGCGCCATTTCGCGAGCGACAGCGACGACCCGACCCTCCCACCGATGGGCCTGCGCGTACGGTTGAAGAAGTCGGTCGACATCAGCGGCTTCGGGCCGCAGTCGCGCGTGCTCCTCCGAGCGCTGAAGCGCTACGGCATGCTGCTTGCCGACAACGGCTCACCCTGGTTCGTGACCGGCGCTCCGGACCCGCGCTGGGACGACGATGAGCTGCACGAGCTGCGCTCGATCACCGGTGCGGACTTCGAGGTCGTCGACACGAGCACCCTGCGCAACGGGACGCCCTGACCGACCCCTGCCCAGCAGTGACGCCGCGACGCGGCGGTTGCGACGGGTCGAGACGCGCGAGGTCGGTCCGGTCACCGATCCCCGATGATGACCGGCCAGGGAACGTGGTCCTGCTGGCCGGCCAGCTCCAGCCAGCGCATCGCGTACGCGACCTCCGTGGCGCTCCGCCGCAGGAGACCTGCCGGGTCTGGAGGAGCAAGGTGGCTCGGGCGGCCGTTGAAGTGCTCACGCCCGTAGCTCTGTGCCAGCAGGCTGTGGTTGCCGAGCGGGCGGAGATGGGAACGGACGAGATCGACCTGCCGGGCGAACCCTGGGGCGCGCCACCGCTCCGGGATCCGAGCGGGGCGGGCGAGAAGGCTCTGGAGGATCGCGCCATGGAGCCCGAGCCGCTCATCGTGCGGTGCGGGCGTGCCCGGGACCGGACTCGGCCCGATGGCCGTGGAAGGCTGGTCGGGCGACAAGGGCTGATGCAGCATGCCGTGAACGTAGGGACGGTCTGTCAACGGCGCGTTTCCGCGCCGTCAACGTTCCGGTCGTCGCCCGCTGCTCACTCTCCAGGACGGCGCAGGACGTAACCCACGCCGCGCACCGTCTCCAGGTAACGCGGCTCCGACGGTTCCTCTTCGATGCGCTGGCGGAGCCAATGGACGTGCACGTCCACCGTCCTCGTCTCGCCGGCGTACTGGTAGCCCCACACGTGGTCGAGGAGCTGCTCCCGGCTGAAGACCTGGCCAGGGTTGCGGAGCAGGAACGCAAGGAGCTCGAACGCCTTCGGCTTGAGGGCCAGCGGCTGCCCGTCGCGCAGCAGTCGGTGGCCCGCCAGGTCGACCTTCACGCGTCCCAGGTCGACGACGCTCGACGTCACCTCGGCCGAGGCCGGCGTCTCGACGCGCCGGAGGAGCGCACGGATGCGAGCCTGCAGCTCGCGCAGGCTGAACGGCTTCGTGACGTAGTCGTCGGCCCCCAGCTCGAGGCCGACCACCTTGTCGACCTCACTGTCGCGCGCAGTCAGCATGAGGATGGCGACCTGTGACTCCTGGCGGATGATCCGGCAGACCTCGATCCCCGACAGCCCCGGGAGCATCACGTCCAGGACGACGAGATCCGGCGGGTCGGCTCGGAACCGCTCCAGTGCCTCGCGGCCGTCCGCTGCGGTGATGACGCGCAGGCCGTCCTGCTCGAGCGCCTCGGCGAGCGCCTCGCGGAGCGTCGGCTCGTCGTCGACGACGAGGACCGTTCGGTTCACAGCGTCACTCGGCATGCGCTCCGTCACCGGCCGCTGCCGTCTCGGCGGCACGACGCGCGAACTCGCGGCTCCGGATCCACCACTCGGTGAAGTCACGGCAGCGGCCGTCGTCGTCGAAGCGGCAGACGTAGATGTTCCAGTACTCATCGGCAAGCCCCCCCTTCTCGTCGAAGTACCGGCTCCAGCCGGAGGCGACGTGCTCCTCGCCGTCGATGGCCAGTGGCTCGTAGTGGCCGTCGTAGGTCCCCGGATCGTCGGGTTCGTCGAGCCACGAGGCCACGATGGCGTCGCGTCCGTGGACCGGATCATCTTTGGGGTGGTACCGATAGTCGGCTTCCTCGCTGAATAGCTCGCCGATGGCCTGCGGGTCATAGCTGCGCCACGCGGCGACGTACCGGTCGAGCCACTCCTGGAATGTGGCGCGGTCGAGTGTCATTCCATCTCCTTCGTGTGTCCGGTCCCCGTCACGCGACGCCAGAACGAAGCGTCTCCGCGGCGCGGTCGAGGCGCTCCAACGTCCGTTCCTGCCCCAGGGCCACGAGCGTGTCGAATAGCGGCGGGGTGGCGGTCCGCCCGGTGACCGCGACACGGATGGCCATGAAGAGGTCACCGGCCTTCCAGCCGCGTTCCTCTGCGAGCTGCCGCAGCGCGACCTCCAGCTCGTCCGCCTCGAAGCTGACGGCCCCGGCCTCGGCGATGACCCGCCTGGCGTCGGCCACGGCATCGGTCGTCGTGCGCGCATCCCAGCGCTTCGGGACCAGCAGCGCGGCGTCGACACGCACGTCGTCGACGAACAGGAAGTCGATCAGATCACCGATCGACGACAGCAGCGGCAGGCGCTCACGGATCATCGGGAGCAGCGCGTGCAGGTCGGCTTCGGTCGGCGTCCGGATCGCCCCGCCGGCGGCGGCACGCTCGTCGAGCGAGCGGAACAGGAACGGCATCGACCGCTCGATGAGCTCCTCGTCGGGCAGCCGCCGCATCCATTGCCCGTTTAGCCACTCGAGGCGGCCGCGGTCGAAGACAGCACCGGCTGAGTGAACGCGCTCGAGGTCGAACCTCTGGGCCAGCTCGTCGAGACCGAATATCTCCTCCTCGGTGCCGGGCGACCAGCCCAGCAGCGCCAGGTAGTTGACGATCGCCTCCTTGACGAAGCCCTCGTTGCGATAGTCCTCGATCGCGGTCTGGCTCTTTCGCTTGCTCATCTTGGTGCGGTCGGCGTTGAGGATGAGCGGCAGGTGGGCGAAGGTCGGGATGTCGGCACCGAGCGCCCGGAAGAGCAGGATGTGCTTGGGCGTGTTCGAGAGGTGATCCTCGCCGCGGATCACGTGAGTGATGCGCATCTCCGCGTCATCCACGACGACAGTGAAGTGGTACAGCGGGGTGCCGTCGGAGCGGACGATGACGAGGTCGCCGCCGAGGGCGGTCGTATCGATCTCGACGTGCCCACGGATCAGGTCGTCGAAGGCGACGATGCCTTCACCGACCCGGAAGCGGACGGCCGGCTTTCGCCCTTCCGCCTCGCGCTGACGGCGCTGGTCCATCGAGAGGGTGGCGCAGCGCCCGACATAGTGCGGCGGCTGGTGTGCCTGCTCCTGCGCGTGTCGGTCCGCGGCGAGCTCGTCGGGCGTGCAGTAGCAGGGGTAGGCACGGTCCTGCGACAGCAGTCGATCGGCCGCCTCGCGGTACAGCGGCAGCCGCTGCATCTGGCGGTACGGGCCGAACGGGCCTCGCGCCGGCAACCCGGCCACCTCTGGTCCTTCGTCCCACGTCAGGCCGAGCCAGTGGAGGCCTTCGAGGATGTCCCGCTCGTGCTCGAGCGACGAGCGCGCGGCGTCGGTGTCCTCGAGCCTGAGGATGAATGTGCCACCGGTGCGACGGGCGAACAGGTAGTTGTAGAGGGCCGTGCGCGCGGTGCCGATGTGGAGCGGGCCGGTCGGGCTTGGCGCGATGCGGCAGCGATTCGTCACGCTCGGAGTGTGACGCCCCGTACCGTCGTCGTCATCCCGGCGACACGTTTCGGTCTCGATGTGCGTCTCATCGGTGGTCTTCGGGCAGGATGTTTCGCGCACGGAACCGTCAGCGGTCCCGGCGCGTCCACCTTGCGCCGAGGCCGACCGTCACGGCACGTCATCCGCTGGCCCTAGAGGAGGTTCCATGCCCCCCGGTCGCCGCTCGCTCCGCCCCCTGATCGCCGTCACACTCGCGATCACCGCGCTGGGGGCCGCCGGACCGGCGGTCTCGGCCGGGGACACCACCCCCTCCGTCCGATTGATCTCGCCGAGCGACTCCGTCACCATCAAGCGTTACGGCCCCAAGGCATACCTCGACCCGGGGATCCTCGTAGCCGCCGTCCGCGGGGCCTTCGATCTTCGCGTCAGCCGTCCCGACTACGGGGCGCCCATCGAGGTCTGGCAGTACGTCGACGGCAAGCCATTCCGCAAGCTGCCCGGGGACATCACCCGCGGCTTCGATGGCCTCAAGCGGTTCTTCCGGATCTCTTTGACCGACGCGGACGGCCAGGTCGTCCTCGACACATCCAAGTCCTTCTGCCCGAGCGGCCAGGACATGCGCGTCAACGCGTCGGGCCCGATGACGTCGAGCTATCCGCGGTACTGCGGATCCTTCAGCGCAGCCGGTGCGTTCGTCCTGGGCAACGTCTGGGGCATCGAGCGAGGCTGGGCCGTCCCCGCGTTCGGATGGCGCGCTCCCACCTTCGGCGGGCCCGACGGGCGCTACTCGCTGCGAGTGGCGATCACGCCGCGCTTCCGTCAGATACTGCGGGTCGATGCCGACGATGCCGCGGTCAGGGTGGCGGTGCGGATCAAGACAGCCGATGACCAGTGCCCCGACTGCCCTCACCCGGGTCTCGCTGATGACGGTACGCGCGGGCCGCGTGGCTTCGCTGCCGACCAGCCCGTTCGCGGCCCATCGGGAGTGGCACCCAACGCGGTGCCGCCAGCCGGCAAGCTGCCCGATCTCGTCGCTCTGCCTGCGTTCGAGATCAGGATGAACGGCCGCGGCGCTCGCGACCGGATCGAGTTCGGCGCGAATATCTGGAACGCGGGGCCATCACCGATGCTGGTCGAAGGTTTCAGGCGCCAGAACGAGGACGTCATGGACGCCTTCCAGTACTTCTTCGACGGCGACGAGGTGCTGGGCCGACGCCGCGTCGGGACCATGGAGTTCCACTCGGGCGGAGGCCACCGCCACTGGCACTTCCTCCAGTTCGCCCGCTATTCCCTGCTCGACGCGAATGGCGAGTCCGTCGGCGTCAGCAGGAAGCAGGCGTTCTGCCTTGCACCCACGGACGCCATCGACCTGACGGTGCCCGGTGCGGAGTGGCAGCCTGGCTCGACCGGCCTTGGCACGTCGTGCGGCGGCCCTGACGCGGTCTGGGTGCGCGAGACCCTCCAGGCCGGATGGGGCGACACGTACTACCAGGTGTCGGGCCAGTCACTCGACGTGACGAACCTGCCGAACGGCCGCTACTACGTGGCGGTCGAGGCCAATCCCACCGGGCTCCTCTACGAGTCCGACACCACCAACAACATCGAGCTGCGTGCCATCGACCTTGGTGGCACGCCGGGCGACCGGACCGTCACCGTACGGCCGTGGCACGGCATCGACGCATGATCCGCTGAGCCACCACCGACCGAGCGGGCACTCGGTCGCCGCTCAGCCATCTCCGACGCGCGCTCCCGGCTCCCGGGAGCGCGCTCGGTCGTTCCTGAGCATGGCGATCGTCGCGGCCATGCCGGCGATCAGGTAGGCGGCGGCGATCACCGCGAGGCCGGCGGCGGCGATGGGTGGCGCCGGCGGAAGCAGCCCGGCGAGGACGATCAGGATCAGGAGAGGCACGGCAACAGCGATGGCACCGACGGTCGCGATGGCACCGATCCGCGCGACCACCGGGAAGAGCACGAGAGCGGCGAGGATGGCGATCGCGGCGACGGCCTGCGCTGGTGCCAGGGCATCGCTGCAGGCGACACCGGGTTCGCAGCCCGCAGCGATAGGGGCCGCGTAGGCCACGAATGCGGCGAGCGGGACCCAGGCGAGCGTCACCTGGGCGATGCGCGATGGGATCGAGACGGCATCCGTGCGGCGACGGCTGCGGGCCGCAGGCGGGACCGTCTGCGGCCACGCCTGCCGAGGCACGCTCGCGGACGAAGTCGGTGCACGCGGGGCGGTCCGGGGCACCGCCGTCTCGTGGTGGAAGGCCTGTCGGGGCGATGCGAACCCGCGCGGTCGAAGGATCGACTCCGTCTCGGGAGCATGCGCAGGTGAGGACCCTGGCGCGGGCCGGCGGGCGGCTCCTGGCGGGGCGGATCCCGGCGCGGGGGCGGATCCCGGCGCGGGGGCGGATCCCGGCGCCGGTGCGGACGATGACGTCGCGCCCGCGTTCCTGGCTTCAGACTCCGCGACCTCTCGCGCTCGGGCGCCCGTCACGTACTGCGTCCCCTGCATGCGGAATGCACCCCGACTCGGCAGGTCCCTGTCCGCCTGGCGGAAGTAGCGGCGCGCGGCGCTCGACCAGGCCGCACCGCTGGAGCGGCTGTAGACGTCGAAGCCGCCGGTGGGCGTGGCATCGGGAGTCGTGCTCGGCGGAGGGGGCTCACGCCGCGGACCGGGCGTGGCACGCGAGTCCCGGATCGGTTCTCCTCCGGTCCGGGCCTTGCCGAACGATTCCCACCACGGCACACCTTCGGCGGACCACGTGTAGGTTCGGGCGGCGGGGTCGCGCTCAGAGGTGCTCCATGGCGCGTGGGTCGGTGGCTCCTCTGGGGCCGTCCATTCCGGAGGCGCGGGTGGTGGGGCGGCGGGGCGGCGCGCGGCGCGCGGTCCTCGACGCACCCCGGCTTCGGTGTCTTCCCGCGTCCAGCGACCCGAGGCAGCGCGCGCCCCACGTGGCGAGGCGTCGCCGGCGCGGACAGGACCCGGGGCATGTCGCGCGTCCCAGTCCCGGCGGCGGCGCGGATCGGAGAGGAGCAGGTACGCGTCCTGGACGGCGAGGAAGCGCGTCGTGTCGCCGCCCGGCGCGTCCGGATGGAAGCGCTTCGCGAGGGCGCGGTGCGCGGCCTTGACCTGGGCATCGGAGGCGGCCCGTGGCACGCCGAGGACGCGGTACGGGTCTGGTACGGGCTGCATGCTGCTCATGCGTCGCGACTCATGCGGCTGATCCGGCGCGGAAGAGCTCGGAGATGGGCGCGAGCACGAAACCGGGCACCGTCTCGGCGATCGGCACTCCTCGCGGGGAGCGGGCGATGGGCCGGTGGTGCGCGGCGAGGCTGCGGAGCTCCCGATCACCGAGCACGCCGAGCTGCACCATCGCCTCGACGGTCACGGCACGGGTCGCACGTGCGAACCCATCGCCATCCTCGATCCGGACCGCGACGCCGGCCGGCTGGCTCCCCTCGCCGCGCGCTCCCGCGAGCAGCCCGATGCCGCGAAGCCCCTCGGCACCGCCTTTTGCCACGATGCGTCCCGATCGGGCCCGCATCAGCCGCGTGTCGAGGACCTCACCACTCCCTCCGACCATCTCGGGTGCCGCGAGCATCGCATCGCGCACGCGCGTGAGCGCTGGAGCCAGCGGCAGGCGCGCCGGGTCGGACGTCCCCTGTGGGTCGGCCAGGAAGAGGAAGGCCCGCGCGACGTCGGCCAGCGGGAAGATGTAAGTCTGGAGGCCGCAGTCGTCGACGGCCATACGCAGGCTCGACGTCGCCACGCCGAACGCCCGCGCCACGGCGTCGCGCGCCCGCTCCTGGCTCGGGTGCTCGGGTCGGTCGTAGTCCTCCAGCGACCAGCCGGCGAAGCGGCTGAGCAGGATGCTCGCCGCGTGGAAACCGGAGCACATGTGGCGGATCGGCCCGGGTGCCTCGCCATCGCGTGCAAGCCGCGCAGCGGTCGCCGCGTCGAGGGGCATGCCTTCGGCGCCACACGCGAGCAGTGACTGGCTGAGGCCGGCCCGTCTGAAGACAGCCTGGAGGGTGCGCACATGCATGTCCTCGCCGGTGTGGGAGGCCGCCATGACGGCCAGCTCGGGCTGGCTGAGCCGCAGGTCATCGGCCGCGCCCGACTCGATGAGTGCCGCGAGCGCGAACGGCTTGACCGCGGAACGGAGCGTCACATCCACGTCGGGGTCGCCGATGCCCTGCTCGATCCGGCCGTCGGCCGACACCTGGACGATGTGGCCGCGGTGGCGGCTCTCGACGACGGGGCCCCGCCTCACCTCGACGAGCACCGGGGGAGGCGTCCCGCGCGACGATCGCGACGCTCGCCGGGCCGGAGCGCGACGCGGCGGTCGAGCGTTCACGGGTTTCGCTGTGGCGATCGTGTCGGACACCGGCCGATGGTATCGCGGCGTGGTCCGCGGGCGGTCTGGCCGCTACGATCGTGACC
>JACCXQ010000101.1 GCA_013696945.1 Chloroflexota bacterium
GCCCAATTCGTGCACCTGATCCGTGACGGACATGACGTGGTCGCCTCGCACCGTGACCGGTGGGGTTACCGCTCCGCCCTGCGCGTGGCGCGCACCGAGTGGGTCAGGTTCGTGAACGCGGGCCGCAAGTTCGGTGCCGCCCTGCCTGTGGGCCGCTATCACGAGCTCCGATACGAAGAGCTCGTCGAGGCGCCTGAGGAGGCGATGCGCAGCCTGCTCGCCTTCCTCGAAGAGCCGTGGGACGAGAAGGTGCTCCGCTTCGACGAGGCCGACCACGATGCGACGGAGCGGTACATGCGATTCACAGCCGAACGTCGCCGCGCAGCGGGCGAGACGAGTGCGATCTACCGCTCGCGGATCGGTGCCGGCCGGGGCACCCTCGACCCGGTGCTCCGCGGCCTCCTCCGGGCGAGCGCCCGCCCGTTGTTGCGCGAGCTCGGCTACGCCTGATGGACGTCGGCTACCTGCATATCGGGAAACGGGGCGGCGGGGTCAGGCGTTATGGCCGGATCATCGCGGACGAGGCGGGACGCCGGCCCGACCTGACCACAACGGAGGCCGATGCTGGCGAGCGGGACGCCTCCCGCCAACGACTCCGAGCGTGTGCCATCGAGCTCGGGGCATGCGACGTGGTCCATGTCCAGTGGAAGCCGGCCGATTGGGGATCCGGCTGGCGCGCGTTCAGGGCGCTGCGGAGCTTCATGCGCGCATCACGACCCCCCGTCGTGGCCACGCTGCACGACGTCTGGGAGCGGCGTGGCCTTCGCCAGCGATGGCTCGATCCGGACGCGATCGCGCTGCGCTGGCTCGGGCGCAGGGCGGCACGCCTGGTCGTGCACTCCGAGGAGGAGCGCCAGCGGCTCTATGGGTTCGTGCCGCCCGGGCAGGTCTCGGTCGTGCCGCACTTCGTGGAGGAGCGCGTGATGGCCGATGCGGAGGCATCGCGCGCGGCACTGGGCCTGGCCGGGAAGCGGGTCATCACGCTGCTCGGGTTCATGGTCCGCCGGAAGGGCTACCGCCTGACGATCGAGGCGCTGCCGTTGCTGCCCCCGGATGTCGTGGCCCTGTTCGCCGGGGCGCCGATCTCCGGGCGCGAGGCTCGGGCCGACGAGCTGCGTGCGCTGGCCGATTCGCTCGGCGTGGGTGACCGCGTGGTCATCACCGGCTACGTCGAGGATGAGCGGCTCGACCAGGTGCTGGCGGCGACCCACGTGGCGATCTGCCCATTCCGCGACCTCTCCGCGTCAGGCTCGCTCTCGACGTGGATCTCCACGGGGCGTCCGATCGTGACCTCGGATCTGCCGCAGCTCCGTGAGTACGACGCGATGGTCCCCGGCTCGCTCCGGATCTTCCGGCCGCTCACAGCGGCGGCGTTCGCGGAGGCAGTCCGCGCGACGCTGGACGGCGGGCCCCCGGCCGTCGATGCCAAGGTCGTCGCGCTCCGCGAGCGCCTGCTCACCCCCAGGATCATCGAACACTATGCGGAGCTGTACAGCTCCGTGTCCGGCCCCTGAATCAGACGGCGGTCAACGCTTGCCACATGCCCCGGATCCCTAGAGCCGGTCGGTCTGCCCTTCGGCGGCCAGCCTCTCGACAACCTGCTTGACGGCCTGGGCGTTCTCGCGGTCGCAGATGAGGATGGCGTCGGGCGTGTCGACCACGATCAGGTCGCGGAGACCGACGGTCACGACCAGGCGACCGCCCGTGGCGTGGACGAGGATGTCGTGCGAGTCGAGGTCAAGGTGCTCGGAGCCATCGGCCATCACCGCGACGACGCTGTCGCCATCCTCCCGCAGCGCCTCATCGAGAGCCGCCCACGACCCAAGGTCGCTCCATCCGACGTCGATGGGTATGACCCTGACGCGACCCTCGCCCGAGGCCGGCTCGAGGAGTGCATAGTCGATCGAGGTCGACCGGATGGAACCATAGGTGACTGCTTTGTCACCTGCTGATAGAGCCTGCGTGACCTGGTCGAGGATGTCGGGTGCGTGCCGGCGCAATCCTTCCAGCGCAGCGTCCCTGCGCCAGACGAAGATCCCGGCGTTCCACAGCGCGCGCCCACCGGCCAGCAGCTCCTGCGCTCGCTCATGGGTCGGCTTCTCGAAGAACCGCTCGACGGGCAGGCTCCGCTCCGAGTCATCGCCGGACCGAGCCGCGACCACGTATCCATAGCCGGTCTGGGGGCCGGTCGGGCGTATACCCAGCGTCACGAGCGACCCATCGGCGGCGATGTCGGCAGCCGTCGCAAGGGCGGTCCGGAAGCCCTCCTCGTCGCGTATGCGGTGGTCGGCCGGCAGGACGGCCATGATCTCGTCGCCTGGGCGGTCGATGCGAACAGCGGCCAGCGCCACGGCCGCCGCGGTGTTCCGGCCGACGGGCTCCTCGATGAAGTGGTCAGCGACGGTCGCCGCGAGCTGCGCTCCGATCAGCTCGCGGTAGCGGCCGTCGCCCACGATGAACACGTCCGACGCGCTGATGAGCGGGTCGAGGCGCGCGACGGTCGACGCGAGGAGCGACGATCCACCGGTCAGCGCGAGGAACGGCTTCGGCCGAGCAACACGGCTCAGCGGCCAGAGGCGGGTGCCACCGCCGCCCGCGAGGATCACGGCATACATCGCACGGGATGCTACAAGGTCGCCGGGGTCCGATACCATCACGCCGCCCGTGACGACGTCCGCCCCACCCGACCCGCGCCCTCCGACCGAGACGAGCGGGCAGCGTTCCTCGAGGCCCGCGTGGCCCTCTGGCGTCGGAGGGCTCGACCCACGACCCACGCCGATCAGCTTCACCAATCTGTGGCGGTGGGCGCACCTCACGTGGCGCGCCGAGAAGGTCTACTACCGACGACTCGGGCGGCCCCGCAACCGCAGGGCGGGTCGCCTTCTCGCGTCTGTCTTCCCGAGCCTCGAGCGGCCGCTCTTCCTGATCGG
>JACCXQ010000140.1 GCA_013696945.1 Chloroflexota bacterium
CGCCGAGCGACGCGATCGGCCGCTTCCGCCGGATGCAGGGATACAACGTCTTCTTCCCCATCGGCTTCGATGCTTTCGGACTGCCCGCCGAGAACGCCGCCATCAAGAGCGGCCAACGCCCCCGCGATTGGACCCGGCAGAACATCGAGACTATGCGCCGCCAGCTGCGCTCGATGGGCAACACGCTCGATTGGGACGCCGAGGTCCTTACATACGACCCGGCCTTCTACCGCTGGAACCAGTGGTTCTTCCTGCGCTTCCTGGAACGCGGCCTGGCCTATCGCGCGATGGCGCCCGTCGACTGGTGCCCCAAGGACCAGGTGGTGTTGGCGCGCGAGCAGGTCGAGGGACCCGAGCGGCGTTGCTGGCGCTGTGGCACGCCGGTCATCAAGCGCGACCTGGAGCAGTGGTTCTACCGCACCACCGCCTATGCCGACGAGCTGCTCGAGTATCGCGACATCGAGTGGCCGGAACCCATCCGCCTCATGCAGACGAACTGGATCGGCCGCTCCGAGGGCGCGGAGATCGCGTTCCGGGTCGCGCCCGACGCGAGCCAGCCGGGCACAGATGAGATCCGCGCCTTCACGACGCGGCCGGACACGCTCTTCGGTGCCACGTTCATGGTCCTCGCGCCGGAGCATCCCCTGGTCGACCGGCTGACGCATCCCGGCCAGCGGGATGACGTGGAGGCCTACCTGTTCGAGTCACGCCGCAAGTCGGAGATCGACCGGCTCTCCGCGGACCGCGAGAAGACCGGTGTCCCCCTCGGCTCGCATGCCATCAACCCCATCAACGGCGAGCGGATCCCGATCTGGATCGCCGACTACGTGCTCCTGGGCTACGGCACCGGAGCGATCATGGCGGTGCCGGCCCACGACGAGCGCGACCACGCCTTCGCGGTCCGCTACGGGCTGCCCGTCCGCCGTGTCGTGGCCCCCCCCGGAACGGGAGACGCGCCAGTCGAAGGTGCGTATGTGGCGCACACCGCGAACGAGGTCCTGGTCGACTCCGGCGAGTTCACCGGCATGCCGGCGCCGGAAGGCGCACGAGCCATCACGGCTGCGCTCGAGGCCGCAGGGACGGGCAAGTCGGCCGTCACCTACCGCCTGCGCGACTGGCTCGTCAGCCGGCAACGGGCCTGGGGTACGCCGATCCCCGTCGTTTACTGCCAGGGAGACTGCGGGATCGTGCCGCTCCCTGGCGATGCGCTGCCCGTCCTCCTGCCGGACGACTACGAGTTCCGTCCCCAGGGTGGCAACGCGCTCGAATCGGACGAGCGGTTCCTGGCCACCAGGTGCCCGCGCTGCGGCGGCCCGGCGCGGCGTGAGACCGACACGCTGGACACGTTCGTGGACTCGTCGTGGTACTGGTGGCGCTATCTGTCGCCCAGGGATGAGAAGGCCGCCATCGACCGCGAGCTGGCCGATCGCTGGTGCCCGGTCGACCAGTACACCGGCGGCGCCGAGCACGCCGTCCTCCACCTGCTCTACGCGCGCTGGTTCGCCAAGGCTCTCAACGACATGGGCCTCATCGGCGAGCGCGAGCCGTTCAAGCGCCTCTTCAACCAGGGCCAGATCCTGGGCGAGGACGGCGAGCGGATGAGCAAGAGCCACGGCAATGTCCAGGACCCCGATGAGCTCGTGGCGCGATATGGGGCCGACACGGTCCGGCTGTTCGTGATGTTCATGAAGCCATGGGAGGCGGACGCGCCATGGTCGCCGAGGGGCATCACCGGCACCCGACGTTTCCTGGACCGCGTCTGGACGGTGACGCTCGAGCCGCATGGGGTCGAGGGGCCGGACCAGGGCGGCGCTGGGAGCCTCGGTACTGATCTCCGGCGGTCGACCCACCGGACGCTTCGCGACGTCACGGCCGACTACGAGGGCTACCGCTTCAACACACTCATCGCCAAGCTCATGGAGCTGACCAACGCGCTGATGCGTGTTCGCGGCACCCCGCTGGCCGATGGGCCCGACTACGCCGATTCGGTGCGCGCGCTGCTGCTGATGCTCGCGCCGATCGCGCCACACGTCGCCGAGGAGCTGTGGGCGCGGCGCCTCGCCGCCGCGGGCGAGGAGTGGCGCTCCATCCACCGCGAGCCCTGGCCGGACTTCGACCCGACGCTCGCCGCTTCGGACCACATCGAGCTGCCGGTCCAGATCAACGGCAGGCTGCGCGACCTCGTATCCCTCCCGGCCGGGCTATCGGAGACGGAGGTCGAGCAGATCGTGCTGGCACGCGACAAGGTCCTGGCGAACCTGGAGGGCCGGGAGATCGTGCGCGTCGTCCACGTCGCGGGACGGCTGGTGAACATCGTCGTCCGCTGAGGCGAGTGGCTCAGGCGACCTCGCCGTGCTGCTCGCCCGTGCGCTGGCGCTCGCGATGCCGGGCGGCCTTGGCGCGATTGCCGCAGGTGGCCATGTCGCACCATTTGCGCCGCCCGGTCGGTGACGTGTCGTTGAAGACCCAGCGACACTCCTCGTCGGCGCAGATCCGGAGCCGGTCCGGCTGTCCCTGGCTGACCTCCCGAGCCACGCTCTCCGCCAGACGTGCCAGTGCACCATCGATGGGGTCGCCATCGTGGCGGTGGTCGAGGGAGACGCCGTCCCTCGCCGGCACCAGCTCGTACGTGTAGGGCGTTCGCAGCGCACGGTTGACGCAGTCCAGCGCGTTACCGTCCGGAGGGCGTCGCTCGACGGTCGCGTCGATCAGCTCGCGCATGGCGACACGGACACGCCCGATGCGGCCCAGTGTCCGGGCGCCTGCCTCCGGGTCTGATCCGAAGCCAGCCAGGAGACGGTCCAGCGTCTCGTCGTGGAGCAACCCGTGCTCCTCGAGCCAGCGCAGGGCGACGTCCGACGTCGGGATGCGGTCGATCGGCTCGCCGCGGCGGGTGCCGAGCGTGTTCACGAAGTCGAGGCCGTCCTGGAGGTCCGCCTGGTGTCCGTGAGGAGCGTGGCGGGAATGACTGTCCGAGTCGGTCATGGGATAACCACTATCGCACGGTTGACAGGTTATCCGCAAGCTGCCAGGATGTAACCATCAAAAGCCCCGATACCAGTTACAGAAAGGAGCCCTCGATGGAATCGCTCATCGCAGTGCTGGCGGTCGTGGCAGTCCTCGGACTGTTCGACCTTGCGGCGCTCCGTGTCGGCGCGGATTCCCGCGACCAGATCGGCGACGCCCATCGAAGGAGGTCGGAAGGAGGCCACTGATGTGGCAGGTCTACGCGGATCGAGCCCGCGACATCATCACTGAACGGCAGCGCGAAGCGGATGACGCGCGACGAGCTCGCCTTGCATCCTCGCGTCGCCGGCCACGCACCGGCTCTGTCGGGCGCGCCCGCGCACGACTGACCGCCGCGACCGGGGGCGCGATCGGCCGCTGACCGCCGTTCCGCCCGACCGTCACACGAGGCCTGCACCGAAGGGTGTAGGCCTCGTCGCATGTCGAGGTGCGTATGCGTTGGTACGCTGGCCGGCATGGAGGTGAGTATGCCCGCAACGCCCATCAGGCTCGGCGCCAACTGCTGGAACCAGTACACCGACTGGCCCGCTTTCCTCGACGCGCAGCGCCGCGCCGATTCGCTCGGCTTCGACTCGATCTGGACCTGGGACCACCTCTACCCGATCATCGGGTCGCACGAGGGCCCGATCCTCGAGGGGTACCTCGCGATGGCCGCCGTGGCGCAGGTCACGCAGCGCGCGACCGTGGGGCTGATGGTCGGCGCGAACACATTCCGCAACCCGGCCCTGACGGCCAAGATGGTCACGACGCTCGACCACATCAGCGGCGGCAGGGCCGTCCTGGGCATCGGCGGCGCTTGGTTCGAGACCGAGCACGAGGCGTACGGGATCGAGTTCGGAGAGAGTCCCGGCGAGCGGCTGCGCTGGCTGGGCGACGCACTCCCGATCATGCGCGGGATGCTCCACGGCGAGGAGCCGTCCGCCGAGGGGCCGCGCTACCGGGCGAAGGCTCTGCGCAACGATCCCCCTCCCCTACAGAAGCACCTGCCCATCCTCATCGGCGGCAGCGGCCCCAAGGTCACGCTCCGCCTCGTCGCGCAGTACGGCGACGCCTGCAACCTCGGCGGCTCGGCCGATAGCGTCCGCGATAAGGACGCCATCCTGCGGCAGCACTGCGAGGAGGTCGGGCGGGACGAGCGCGAGATCGAGCGGACAGTGGGCGCGGGCACAGTCGTGATCCGCGATTCGCGCGCCGAGGCGGAGCGCGTCCAACGCGCCATCTTCGAGCGCAACGGCCGCGCCGAAGTCTGGAAGGACCAGCCGGTCGGGACGCCCGAGGACGTCGCCGAGCACTTCGGGCCGTACATCGAGCTCGGCTTCCGCCATCTCATCTGCGGCTTCCCGTCGCCGTACGACGAGGAGTCGATGACCCGGCTCGCGAACGAGGTCCGCCCGATGCTGGACCGAGACGCCGCCTGACGGCTGCCCACGGCTCCCGGCCACGTCGCCGGTGGTCCGTGGATAACTCCGCGGTAAGCGCCCGGTCCTAGGCTGCATCGCAACGTCCGCCGACGCCCGAAGTGCCCCGGGCCGTCGACGGACGTTCATCCGTCCGCCGCTCTACGCCCCGCCGGCATGGAGGCCACGCGATGGATCCACTCGCGCCCGAGTGGCGGACGCTCGGCGACCCCGGTCCGGACGATGGCACGCCACGTGCACGCAGCGAACCGCCCGCTGACAACGGCGCTCGTCGGCTCGTGCCGTGGGTCGTGGCGGGCATCCTGCTCATCGTCGGGACCATCGGCCTCATCGCCGTGGCGTTCGCAGCGTCGTCGTCGGATCCCTCGGAGGTGGTCGTCTCGGGAGGGACGGTGACCGGCGTCGAGATCCCGACCGGTGGCCTGCCCGGCGCGGCCTTCGCGGACGCGACAGGCGCGCCGCTCCTGACGACCGAGCTGATCGTCGATGTCGAAGGCGCGGTCGGCAGACCGGGCCTTCATCGCTTGCCGGCCGGCTCCCGTGTCGGCGATGCGGTCGCCGCCGCGGGCGGCTTCGCGCCACGCGTGGACGCAGTGGCCGCGGCGCGGACGCTCAATCTCGCGGAACCCCTGCTCGATGGCGCCAAGGTCGTGGTGCCGTCGCTCGGTGACGGCTCGATCGTCACCTCCGGCTCCGGTCCGGGCGCGCCAGAGGTGACGCCGGGTGCCGGGAGCGTCCCCGGACTGATCGACATCAATTCCGCGGACGCCGCCACTCTCGAATCACTGCCCGGGATCGGGCCGGTGACCGCATCGGAGATCATCGCCGCGCGGACATCTGCCCCCTTCGCGTCGGTCGACGAGCTGCTGTCCCGCGGGGTGGTGGGACCCGCGACGTTCGAGGACATCCGCGCGCTCGTTACGGCCGGCGGCTAGGTAGCTGGAACGCCGATGCCTCGAGCGGGCTGGCTCGCGGCCGGCGCGGTCGCGGCGGCGGTCGTGGCGCCGAGCCTCGGGGCGTCAGGGCCGATACCTCCCGCCGCTGCCGCGCTCATCCTTATCGTCGTTTGTCTGATCGCGAGCCGACGTAAGCCGCGCACCGGGACCGGACGTCACGTGGCTTCGGTCGCGGTGCTCGCCGGGGTGGTCTTGATCCTTGTCCGGGTGGCACTGGGAGCATGGCTCGCGCCTCCATCGGCGACCGTGCCGCCGCCCACGGACGAGCGCGCGTGGCGAGCCGAGGTGCTGAGCGTCGGCTCGACCGCCGATGGACAGCAACGTGCGCACCTGCAGGTCCGCGACGATATGGGCGGCACGTGGCGCATCTACGGCTGGCTGCCCCGCTACCCGCCGGTGGTCCCGACCCATCGCCTCGGGTTCACGGCGCGGCTCGAGCCTTCACCGGTCGACGAGGGATTCGGCGCGTTCCTCGCCCGGAGCGGTGCCGTCGCCACGGTCCGCATCCGGTCGTTCGAGGTCCTCCCGGCGGAGGGCCCACTGGCGCTGCTCGAAGCCATCCGCCGTGCCGCCGGCGACGCGATCGCGCGTGTGATCCCGGCTCCGCAGGCAGGACTTGCGGCGGGCATCCTGGTCGGCCTTCGCGACCAGGTCGACCGAACCCTAGCGGCGGACTTCGCGACGGCCGGGCTCAGCCACGTCGTGGCCATCAGCGGCTGGAACATCGCGCTCGTCGGAGCGGTCGTGATGGCGCTCCTCCGGAGGGCGCGACGCAGCCGGCGGACGGCGGTCGTGCTGATCGCGATCGTCGCGTACACGCTGCTCGCGGGTGCGTCACCCAGCGTCGTGCGAGCGGCCGTCATGGGCGGCATCTGCCTCGTGGCGCGTGAATCGGGCCGGCGAGGCGCGGCACCGACCGCCCTCGGCCTCGCCGCGGTCGGGATGCTCCTGCTCGACCCACGGATAGTCGATGACGTGGGCTTCGAGCTGTCCGTCGCAGCCACGGCCGGCCTGATCGCGTGGAGCACGCCCATCTCAGAGAGGCTCCGGAGACACGTGCCCGCCCGGACGCCCGGCTGGCTCGTCGAGACGCTGGGCGTGTCGCTCGCCGCCCAGGCAGCGACCTTGCCCATCATCCTCCTGCAGTTCGGGCGGTTGTCGCTCATCTCCCCGATCGCGAACCTGGTAGTCGCGCCGCTGGTCGCACCGGTGATGCTGGCGTCGCTGGTCGGCCTGCTCTGTGGGACGGTCATCGCGCTCGGTGGTCCGTTCCTGGTCGTCGCGCCGCTGATCGTCGTTGCCTCGTTGCTGCTCGGAGCCATGATCGCGGTCGGACAGATGGCAGCTGCCGTGCCCCTCGCGAGCATCGAGATCCCGGCCGATCCCGCGCGCGTGACCGCCGTCGCCGCGGCGGGCATCATGTCCCTGATCGGGACGGCTCGTGGGCGGGCGCTGGTCTCGCGGTTCCGTTCGGCGCAGCGTCGCGACGGGCGGTCGCTGGTCCCGATCGGTGGGGCGGATGTGCGGCGGACAGGCTCATCGTCGGGCCGTCACGGGAAGCGTGCCCCGCTCCTCGCGATCGGGGTGGGGTCGGCGCTCGTGGTCGTGGCTGCCTCGCTGGCGCTCGCACGACCGGACGGTCGGCTGAGGATCACGGTCCTCGACGTGGGCCAGGGCGACGCCGTGCTCATCGAGGGTGCCCGGGGAGGTCGCATCCTGGTCGACGGGGGCCCCGATCCCGACCGGCTTGCGGTCCTCCTCGACGAGCGGATCCCGGCATTCGACCGCCGGCTCGACGTCGTCGTCCTGACGCACCCGCACGAGGATCACGTCGCCGGTATCGCACTGCTCCTCGAGCGCTACCGGGTGGGAGTCGTCGCGGAGCCCGGGATGCTGGGCGCCGGACCGGGCGATCGGGCCTTCCGGAGCGCCGTTGCGCGCCTCGGCGTACGTCACGTGACACTCGCCGCACCCGACGTGCTCGAGCTCGACGGCACGTCGATGCGCGTGCTTTGGCCACGCCAGGGCGAGGTGCCGCGGACGCCGCCCGATACGGGGACCGCAGTGAACAACGTCTCGATCGTGCTCGATGTGCGAGCGGGCGAACGTCGCCTACTCCTGACCGGTGATGTCGAGGAGGAGATCGACCCTCGTCTGCTGGCTGAAGGACTTGCCTCCGGTGGCCGCGTCGATGTCCTCAAGGTCGCGCATCACGGCAGCCGGACGGCCAGCACGGATCCGTTGCTCGATGCCATCCGGCCGAGGGTCGCCCTCGTCAGCGCGGGACGGGACAACCCGTATGGTCATCCCGCACCGGAGACCATCGAACGCCTCGAGGCGGCGGGGACGCGCGTCCTTCGCACGGACCTGGATGGAAGCCTCGAGATATCGACCGACGGGCGCGACCTCCTCGTGGCGACCAGCGGGGGCCGAACGGCGGTGGAGACACGAGCGGCCGTGGCGCGAACGGCCCTCGCGCCGGCTGCGGTGGTTCGAATGGCCGGAGGCGGGTACACCCTGGCCGCCGCGACCTTCCTCTGCGCGGTCCCGGATCCAGCACAGGCTCGCCTCGCCGTGGCCGGTGCGCCGCGCTCGCCACGTGGCCGCCGCGCGCCGGCCGACCTCGCGGTGACGCGCCGATGGACAGAGCGAGCGACCATCCTCGTGGCCCGCATCCCCATCGTCTCGGGCCTGCCTTGCTACGATCGGCCGGATGTCGGTCCCCACTCGCGCCGAAGCGTGCGCGCTGCTCGATTCGCTCCACCCCGGCGAGCGCTTCCTCCGTCACTCGGCGGCCGTCGCGGAGATCGCCAGCTTCCTCGCGCAGCGGATCACATCACGCGGCATCGAGGTCGATCGCCGCCTGGTCGAGACCGCCGCGGTCCTCCACGACATCGACAAACTGCTTCCCAAGGGTGACCCTCTGCGCTCGCTCGGCCACGGCGCGGCCGGCGCTCGCTGGCTATCCGAGCGTGGGCACGCGGAGTTGAGCCGTGCCGTGGCCAACCATCCGGTCAGCCGGCTGAGCGACGAGGACCACTACCGCCGCTGGTCGTCATTCGCCACCCGCGAGGAGCGGATCGTGGCCTACGCCGACAAGCGCGCCGCGCAACGCCTCCAGCCGATGGCCGCGCGGTTCGCGCGGTGGGAGCGTCGCCACCCCGAATACGGCGAGCGCCTGTTGCTTGCCCGTCGCCGGGCCGAGCGGCTCGAACGGGACGTCTGCGGCGCGGCAGGCATCGCACCGGAGGACGTCGAGCGCGCACCGTGGGTCCGCGAGACGCTCCGTCGAGTGCGCGGATCGACGGCCCCGGCGGACAGCCAGGCCATGGAAGCCCGCCCCTCGTGACCGGACCGCCGCTCGCCTACCTCCGCGGGGAGGACGCGTTCGGGCTCGAGCGCGCGGTCGTCGCAATGGCAGCCGAGCTCGGCGCGCCGGACGAGCCGCTATCGATCTGGCGGACGGGCCTGGACGACGGTGAAGGAGCCGATGCGTCTGCGGCCCGTCGGCGGGAGCGTGTGCTCGGCGAGATCGAGTCGCGCATCGGGATGGCGCCACTCTTCGGCGGTGGGACGCTCGTCGTGGTGCGCCAGCCGGAGGGATTCACGCGGGAAGGCGCAGCTCGGGAGCGGCTCGCCCGCATCGCCGGCGCGGTGCCTGCGGGCAACGGGCTCGCGTTCGTCGAGCTGCTCGCGTCGGGCGGACGCCCGCCGTCCTCGACCCAGGCGCTCTGGGACGCCGTCAAAGGGCGTGGCGGCACGGTCCGCGACTTCCCGGTCCCGACCCGCGAGCGGATGGAGGCGTGGATCGTCGCGCGCGGCTCGGAGCTGGGGATCCGCTTCGCGCCGGGCGCCGCGCGCGCACTGGCCGAACGGATCGGTGCCTTTGTCCGCGAGTCCGATGTCGACCGGCGGCGGCAGACCGAGCTTGCCGACAGCGAGCTCCGGAAGCTCGCGCTCTACCGTCCCGACGGGACCATCTCGCGCGACGATGTCGCCGAGCTGGTGGCCGAGGCGATACCCGGTTCGACCTGGGCGTTCCTCGACGCGGTCGGCGCGCGCCGCCCCCGAGAGGCAGTGACCCTTGCCGAACGGCTTCTCGCGGAGGCAGCGCCGCCGCCTCTGGTCATCGCGCAGCTCCACCGGCGGCTGCGTGACCTGATCGTCATCCGTGACCACCTCGACCATGGGGTGCGCGGCGGTGCACTGGTCCGCGAGCTCAAGATGCAGCCGTTCCGCGTCCAGAAGCTCGAGGAACAGGCG
The DNA here is from genome assembly GCA_013696945.1 of Chloroflexota bacterium. Classification (GTDB taxonomy): domain Bacteria; phylum Chloroflexota; class Limnocylindria; order Limnocylindrales; family CSP1-4; genus Palsa-1032. The sequence goes on from JACCXQ010000140.1 coordinate 9,665, forward strand.
TCGCGGTGGACGGTCACATCGCTGAGGCTGGCGCTCGACGGGCTGCTCGAGCTTGATCTGGCGAGCAAGGGCATCTCGCTCGACGGCTCGACCCGTCAGATGTCGGATGGGCGGACGGCCCTCGCGCTCCACACCTGGCTCGCCGACAGCGTGGCGCCCTAGGTCCAGGCGCGCTCCTGGAGCACGGCATCCGATTCGATGGCGAAGACGCAGCGGCCCGCGGGGACATCAAGCAGCTCGATCAGATCTGGGTCCAGGTAGAGCTGGTGGCAGTCGGTGCAGAGCGCCGCGGGGATCCCGAAGCACAGCCGCTCCGTGGCGTCCGGCATTCGGAACGTGGCATCGAAGCGTGACTCGACCAGACGGCGGTCGCAGCCCGGGCAGTGCTCACGGAGCCAGGTCATCGCTCGTGCGGTCCTCGTCGATAGCAGCGCTGGACCGGTGGCCCGGCGAGGACGCGATGCTAGGTGTCGGTGGAGAGTGGTCCCCATGACCCGGTGGTACCTGCCCGATGCCACCGGATGGGTGGTGCGCTACTGCACCCGCAGCAGGAGCGGAGCCTCTGACCAGAGCTTCTCGAGGGCGTAGAAGTCGCGCTCCGGCCATGCCATCACGTGCACGATGACCGAGCCGTAGTCGAGGAGCACCCAGTGGGCGCTGGTGGCGCCCTCGCGGCCGATCGGCAGGAGCCCCTCAGCCTTGAGCCCCTGGACGACCCCATCGGCGATCGCGCCGAGCTGGCGCTCGGAGCCGCCGGAGCAGATGACGAAGTAGTCAGTGAGCGTGGTCAGACCCGCCACCGATAGGAGGACGATGTCGGCCGCCTTGCGGTCCTCCGCCAATGCCACGATCCGGTGGGCGAGCGCGAGCGCCTCACGCTCCTGGGTGCGCTCCCGCTCGGTCGGTTCGCGGGCGGACTCGTCGGCACGCTCCTCGGGAGTCGCGGCTGAGGGGCCGGATCTGCCCGACGGACGCCGCGATCCCGCCCGCACGGTCCGTGTCGGCAGCCCGGGTCGCCGCCCGGCGGTCGGAGGCCGCGCGGGCACAGGTTCGGGCATCGGTCCCGTCTCGGGGGGCGTCGGTCCGGTCTCCCCCGCCACGTTCTCCGCCCCCTCGCTGTCTGCCGGCCCGGTCTCGGCCGAGGCGCGGCGTCGTGGAGCGCGGGGTTTGCGTTGCGGGTCGGTCACGTGGCGACGGCCTCCTTCTAGTTCTTGGTCCAGAGCTCGGTCGGATAGAGCCGATGCTCGGTCATGTATCTCGCTACGGCATCGGGAACGAGATAGCGGACGGATCGGCCGGCAGCGGACAGGCCGCGGATCGCTGACGCTGAGTGGCCCAGGTCGGGGGCGTCGAGGAAGATGACCCGGTCATGCTGGCCGGGAAAGTGCTCGGCGAGCCATGACGCACCCATCGGCCGGTATCCGTAGCGCGGCACGACCGCCAGGCGTGCCAGCTCGAGGATCCGCTGCGGCTCGCGCCAACCGAGGAACCCGGCCAGCGCCTCGACCGAGATGATCAACACGAACGGGTCGTCCGACGGGCGCCCCAGGTCGGCGTGGAGGCGCTGCAGGGTCTCGACCGTGTAGCTCGGGCCGGGCCGATCGACCTCGATGCGGGAGAGATGGAACGCAGGGTTCCCGTCGATGGCCAGCTCCACCATCGCCAGACGGTGCCCGACGGGGGTCACGAGCCGGTCCGGCTTGTGCACCGGCACGCCGGCCGGGATGAACAGGACGCCCGCGAGCCCCAGCGTCTCGCGGGTCTGCTCGGCGACCGCGAGGTGCGCCAGGTGGATGGGATCGAACGTCCCGCCCAGGATCCCCCACGCCGCGGCCGATGGGGACCCGCTCACGCTCCCCACGACTGCCCATCCCACTCGAGCTCGACGGCCCCGATACGGACCGTATCCCCCACGTCGACGCCGGCCCGCACGAGCTCTCGCTCGACGCCCATCCGCTCGAGGTTTCGCTGGAAGCGATCGGCGGATTCCTCGTTCTCGAAGTCGGTCTGGGCAGCCAGCCGCTCCACTCGCTGCCCACGCACGCGGAAGCCGTCCGCCTCGCGCTGGACGGCGAAGCCCGTCACTGTCGCGTCGAAGCGGTGCACGACGACACCTGCCGGCTCGCCCGGCTCGGCAAGGGCGGCCCGGTCGGGAAGCAGCAACGCCAGGGCCCGCAGCAGGCCATCCAGTCCGAGGAGCTCCCGCGCTGACACCGCGACGAACTCGAGGCCCTCACGCTTGCGGGCGCGGCGAAAGGCAGCCAGCCGCGGCTCCGCATCGGCGAGATCGAGCTTGTTCGCGACGACGAGAGTCGGCTTCTCGATGAGCCGCGGATCGTGCAGCCGGAGCTCCTCGCGGATGACGCCGAAGTCCGCCTCGGGGTCGCGGCCGGCCAGGTCGACCACGTGTGCCACGACCCGTGTCCGCTCCACGTGTCGCAGGAAGGCGTGACCCAGCCCTGCGCCGCCGCTCGCGCCCTCGATCAGCCCGGGGAGATCGGCGATCGTCGGCCGGCGCTGGTCTTGGGGATCGAGCGTGTCGAGATCCAGCACGCCCAGGTTCGGCTCCAGGGTCGTGAACGGATAGTCGGCGATCTTGGGCTGCGCGCGCGTGATGGCGGCCAGCAGCGTGCTCTTCCCGGCATTCGGGAGCCCGACCAGCCCGACATCAGCGATCAGTCGCAACTCCAATCGGATGGTGTGCTCCTCGCCAGGCTCGCCCTTCTGGGCGTGGCGCGGTGCCTGGTGCGTGGCGGTCGCGAAATGGGCATTGCCCAAGCCACCCCGCCCGCCTCGCGCGACCATCACCTGCTGTCCCGTTGCCACGAGGTCGGCCAGCAGGTTTCCGGTCGCATCGTCGAACACGACAGTGCCGGGCGGGACGCCCAGCTCCAGGTCGCGCCCCTGCTTGCCATGACGCCGCGATCCCGCGCCCTTCTCGCCCGGTGTCGCACGGAAGTGGTGCTTGAAGCGGTAGTCGGCGAGGGTGGTGAGGCCCGGGTCGACGAT
>JACCXQ010000157.1 GCA_013696945.1 Chloroflexota bacterium
GGCTCCCGATGCGCGGGCTTGTCGGGGTCGCCCAGGTCGGCCGCGGCTGCCCGTCGCGATCGCTCCACGAACGCAGCGGCGCGGGCGCGGTCACCCATGCGCGCGGCAGACACGGCGCGCAGGAGGAGCCGGAGCCAGCGGTCGCTGCGATAGGCCAAGGGGCTCTCGTCGAGCACATCGAGCTCTCGAAGAGCTGCGGCCGGATCGCCGAACGTGGCCTCGAACCGGACCCTCGCCGCGAGCGGCGCCTCCGCGCGAGCCGTCCCGCTGGCGCGCGCCTCCGCACGAGCCAGATCGCGACGTGCGCCTTCCTCGTCGCCCAGGATCGTGCGGATCTGCGCCGCATTCGCCAGGAAGTCGATCCCGGCGAGACGGTCGAACCAGCCCTCGGGATGCGCCTCTGCTTCCTCGAGCGCGGCGACCGCGCCGGCCAGGTCCCGCCGCCGACATGCTAGCTCGGCCGCCGACCAGGCCGCATACCCGATCGACCGGCTGTCTCCGAGCCGCTGGCCGATGGCGCTGGCCTCGCGAAGCGCCACAGCAGCGTCGTCGAAGCGCCCGATGTGCGTCAGGACCTCGGCCACGTAGGTCAGCGTCCCGGCCCGCGCCGCATCGGGCGCCGGCCGGAGCGCCAGCGCTCGCTCCAGCCGCTCGGCGGCGAGCTCGAAGGCGCCTGTCGTGAAATGCACGCCGTAGCCGAGCGCCTGGTGAGCCTCCGCCTCCCAGCCGCGCTCTCCCGCGAGACTGAAGAGCCCGATCGCGAGCTCGAGCTCCTCGGCGACGTCCGAAGTGGACCCGGCGGTGTCCCGGAGAAGCAGGCAGAGCGCGCGCGCCAGGTGCGCGCGTCCGCGCGTCGTGATCTCGTCGCTGCCAGCCGCCGCGAGCACCTCGTCGGCCATGCGCGTCGCCGCATCGAGGTCCCCGGCTCGGGCGACATCCAGCGCTCGCTCCGCGTCGATCGCTCGCCGCCACGGTGTCCCTTGATCCAGGACCTGCGTCGCTCGCTCGCTCCACGCGCCCCGGAGGCGTGGTTGCCGCTCGGCCGCCTGCACCAGCTGGACCATCGCGGCCGGATGACGCGCGAGCGACTCGTCGGACGTGTCCGTCAGCACGGCGTCGAAGAACGCGAGGCCGGCACGCTGCAGCGCTTCCCGCCGCTCGCCGGCAAGAAGCTCCACGACACCGTCGTGGTCGCCAGCCCGGTGGAGCAGGGCCGCCGCTTCGACCAGCTCGCCACCGCGCGCGTAGAGGCCAGCCACCCTGCGTGCGACTTCGCGCGGGAGGGTCTGGCGATGGAACAGCTCGCGGACCGGGTCGGGCAGCTCGCCCCATCCGTCAGCGCGGAAGCGGATGGGCATGCCCGCATCGAGCAGCCGGTCGAGCGCCCCCTCGCCACTCAAGGCGGCGACCACGGGCGCGGACAGCAGCGGGAGATCCGCGATCACGCCCACCAGCTCACGGGTCGAAGGATCGGTCGCTCCGAGCAGGCCGTCGACCAGCCGCCGGAGGACGGCGCCACGTTCGTGGCGGTCCTCTCCGACAGACCCATCGGTGGCGATCTCGCCGGCCGCCGACAGCACGACCGCAGCCGGCCAGCCGTCGGTCGCCGCAAGGATGGCATCGACCTCCGCCGGCCCGGCGGTCCCGCGCCCGACCGCGGTGAGTATGGCGCTCACGTCGTCATGGTCGAAGCGAAGCTCGGCGACGCCTGCGGTCGTGGCGTCCTGCCGCTGCGCGAGCGCGGCGAGCGCTGGTCCGATCCGGCGACCAGCGATGACCAGGCGGGTGCCATCGGGCAGCTCAGCGGCGAGCGCCGCCAGCCATGCGGCTGCCTCGGGACTCGCGCGATGGACCTCGTCGACGGCCACCAGCACCCGCCGGTCACCCGCATGGAGCCGGTCGGTCAACCGGTCGAGCGTGGCTTCCGGATCGTCGGCGTCGATCGCCTCTGCGAGCGTCGGGAGTCCGGCACGCCGCGCTCCGAGTGCGATGGAAGAGAGAAGGCCGCTCGTGTCCTGGGGGCGCCGCAGGACGATGCGGAC
>JACCXQ010000174.1 GCA_013696945.1 Chloroflexota bacterium
GCGGCGGCGATGGTCGCCATGGCGGGGATGGGCGCGAGCTGCTCGATGAGGTGGTCGGTGATGACCAGGACGTCATAACCCATCGACTCGGCACGCCGGGCAGTCTCGGCGAGCCCGCGGCCGTCGACGACATCCCGAGCCTCGGCCAGGAACCGGAAAGGGCGCATCGCCCGATGGTAGCTGGAAGGCGGTCAGCGCCGGCGGGCTCGGTCGCGGGCGTCGCGCAGACGAGCAAGGGTATCGGGCGGTGGCGAGGCTGCTGGCGGAGCTGCCGTTGCCGGCACCGTAGCCGCTGATGGGGTGGACGGCGGAGGAGCCTCGGCGGTCGGCGATCCGTCCGCGGTGTCGGTCGTAGTGCCCTCCACAGTCTCCTGTCGGTAGAGGGCGGCACGCGCCCGCGATCCCGCCGCTCGATCCTTGGCGGCGAGCATCCCGCCGACCTGCGCGGTTCGTCCCGACGGCCCACGCCACGCACGCCAGCGGGCGTCCGTCCCGGCCCGTGCCAGCGCCAGATCGCGCCGCCCGACGGACACGCGGCGGACCGCCACGTCGAGCGGCCAGAGCAGGAGCGCGAACAGCAGCAACCACGGCCAGAGGTCGCGCGACGCCGTGGTGGCAGCCAGGTCCCTCGTCCATGCCTGGGCTCCGGTCTCCAGCGCCCGCCCGCCCGTCGCGCCGCGAAGGACGGCGAGCAGCCGTTCGTTCGTGCCCAGCAGCCGGTACTCCGCCGGGGTAGGCGCCACCAGGACGACCGTCCGGGAGAGCGGCGTCTCGCCGGCTCGCGTCTGGTCCAGCCGGATGGCGTAGGCGCCCGGTGCGAGGGTCCCGAGCGGCGCCTCGTACGTGCCCGGAGCGACCTGGTCGAGCCGGACGCCGAGCGAATCGATCTCCGGCGAGGTCAGCCGCGCCATGGTCTCGTAGAAGTCGCGTGTGGTGCCGTCACTCTCGACCGATCGCAGCCGCAGCGTCGTCTCGTCGCCTTCGGTGATGAACTCCGCCTCCAGGCCGTCCGCCTCCTCGCCGGGGAACGTCCACGACACGAGCTGGCTGAAGAAGCGGTTGAAGCCGGCCCATGGCACCCAGTTGGTGGCCCATCGCGCGGTCGCGTCGCTCGTCCACGCAACGGCGCGGCCAAGCCCGTACTGCCACTGGGCGAGGACCGGGTCGTCGCGGGAGGATACGAGCACCGTCTGCGCCGCCGGCTTGGGTGTGGTGCCGTTGTACCCGAGCAGTCGGGGCAGCCCTTCTTCGAGTCCTCGGAGGATGGGCGATTCGGCCGTCTGGATGGGGAAGAACGATTCCTCGACGATCTGCTGGCCCGAGACCTGCTGCGTCTCCTTCAGGAAGATGTCGGGGATGCTGGCCGGGTTCACCGCCGGGTAGTAGCGGCCGCCGCCCTGCTCCGCCAAGCCGGACAGGAACTCGTTCGCCCCACCTCCGCCGGCGCCGACCGCGCTGAGCGTGATGTTCGCCGCGCGCATCCGGATGAGCAGATCCTCGTACGCCCCGCTCGACGACCAGCCGTCGGTCAGCAGCACGATGTGGCGGCGCGTGGCCGTGGTCTGCTCGAGCTCCTCCACCGCCGCCGTGAGGCCGGCGAAGATGTTCGTCTGGCCCTCGGGTCGGATGCCCGCGATCTGGCCCTCGACGTCGCCGACCTGGCCGAGCGGTGCGGTGTGGATGACCCAGTGCGCGTTCTCGTTGAACGAGACCACGCCGAACTCGTCGCGTGCCGTCAGCGCAGCGACCGCGCGAAGGATGGCCTCCTTGCCGATGTCGACCTTGGGGATGCCGGTGATCGCCGTCCCCATGTCGCGGTCGGCCGTGTTGCAGTGACACGCGTCCATCGAGCCCGACTTGTCGATGACGACGACGAGGGCGACGTCCGGCTGCCGCTCCCGGTCGCGGACCTCCATGTCGACCGGCAGCGCCTCCTCGAGCGGGGTCTGGCTGTAGCCGCCGGCGCCGAACGACTCCTCCCCGCCGATCATCACGAGCCCCCGTCCCACGTCTCGCACGTACACCTGGAGCGCGGTCATGCGCGCCTCCCCGAGCCGTTCGGCCGGGACGTCGACGAGGACGATCGAGTCGTAGGTGGCAAGAGCGGCCAGGTCGGTCGGGATCTGCTCCGGTGCGAGCTGCGTGACGTCCTGGCGCTCGGCCTCGAGCGCGGAGGCGAGGTTCGCCGAGACCGCCGGATCGCCGGTCACCAGGAGGATGCGCGGATCGCCCTTGACCACCGTGTCAGAGTCGGCACGGTCGTTCTGCGAGAACGTGTCCTGCTCCGCCTCGACCACGGCGCGGAACGTATGGAAACCGGCCTCGGTCGCCTCGACCGTGAAGACGACCCGCGTCAGGCCCGGCTGAAGCGTCACCGATTCGACCCCGATCTGGCGCCCGTCCCCGTATAGCCGGACGGTGGCCGGCTGGCGGACGGTCGAGCTGATCGTTACCTCCGCCTCGATCTCCTCACCGACCCTCGCGGTGGCCGGCGTGTGAAGGCGCTGGAGGATGACCTCGTCGGCACCCGCGAGGCCGACCACGTACGTCTCGATGCGGATGCCGCGCGATGACGCCAGCGCCGCCTCTGCCTGGCCGCGTCCGGTCGTGTCGTTGCCGTCACTGATGAGCACGATGCGTTTCTGCGTTTCGTCTGGGAAGAGCGCCGAGGCCAGGCGGAGCGCCCCTCCGATGTCCGTGGCGCTCTTGGTGGGGACCGATGCGATCCGGTCGATGTCCTCGAGCTCGGCTGGCAGCCGCTCCACCAGCGCGTCGCGCCCGAACGCCACGACCGCCGCCTGGTCGCCACCGGGCCGTTCCTCGAGCGCCTCCCGTACGAACGCGAGCGCCGAGGACTGTCCGTCGGCCCCCACGCTGTCAGAGAGGTCGACCACGAAGACGGTCGTCTGCCGATCGACCGGCAGCGCGAGCTGGAGGCCGGCCAGGGCAAGGACGAGCAGCGAGAGCATCGTGGCGCGGAGGAAGAGGCTGGTCCTGCGCCGGCCGCGAGAGAGGTGGTGTCGCGCGGCCGCGCTGAGGAGCAGCGTCGCCCCGATAAGGAGCAGCCCGACGAGCAGGACCTCCGGCGCCGTGACGCTGAACGGGAGGGTCATGACGCTCGCCGCCGGGTCCGCGTGAGCGAGCCCATCGCGCGCCTCGTGCCGGCGGCGATCCGTCGCGCGCCGTCTCGCTCGTAGACGAGCCACTCGAGCAGCAGCAACACGAGCGCGATGGCGACGAGGAACGGCCACCACTCGTCACGCGCGACGCCGGCTTCTGCCACTTCCGGATCAGGCTCGCTGCCGAGCGCGGCGAGCCGCGCCCCATCGCCGGGTGCGATGTTGGACTCCTCGACCGAGAAGAGGTCGACCGCGAAGAACAGCGGCGCGTCCTCGGGACCGACCGGGATGCCCGGGTCATCGGACGGCTCGGGGGATGACGGCGGGACCGAGGCCGAAGGGTCGGGCGAGGCGCTCGCGGCGGCCGGCGACGCGGAGGGGAATGCCGCGGGCGACGGAGAGGGCGATGGCGACGACCCCGGCGACGGGCTCGCCTCGGGCTCGATGATGGCCTCGACGCGGTAGACGCCCAGCTGGCGTGTCTCCACGAACGTCACCGAAGACGCACCGGTCGCGCCGGGCGCCAGCTCGGTGACCGACGCGTCCGGCCGCGTGATCCGCAGCGCGACGACCCCCGGCCCGAGCGGGAGCTCGACGGGCGAGGCCGGGGCGATCGGCTCGACCGCGGTCGGCGCGATCCCCAGCAGCTCGCCGGCCAGGTTCGAGGCGAGGATGGGCCACGCCACCTGGAGCGGCAGGTCGCTCTGGCGGAGGTCGAACGCGATGACGGCGGTCGCCAGGCCGTCACGCAGCCCGCTGTAGATGAGGGGCAGCGATCCGGTCGCCGTCGGCAGCACCATCCGCGCCCAGTCGGGCAGCTCCATCCTCTGCGCTCGCGCCACGTGCAGTCGGCTCAGATCGACGCTGCGAAGGAGCGGCTCATCGGTCCCGCCTTGGCCGATAGCGGGACTCGTGATGGTACCGGTCACCGTCCCCAACGGGCTCGACGATGGTGGCGCGATGGCCAGGACCGCCGCGTCGGGCAGCTCGTCGGGCAGGACGCCGTCGAACACGAACAGGTCGAACTTGTCCTTGCCCGTCGTGGTCGCGTACTCCTCGGCGGTGGCGCCGTAGAGCTCGACGTTCGGTAGGAGCGACAGCGCCGTCTGGATGTACGCGTTGCCCGGCCCGACGAGCAGGATCCGCTGGAGCCGATCGGGCGGCACGATCGCCCAGGCCGCGTCGTCGAGTGCCAGCAGATCACGGGGACCGGCCATCGCCCCCGCTTCCCCAGCCGGGATCTCGGTGAGTCGCGCCTCCACGACGCGCGTGCCGGCCGGCAGCTCGTCGATGACCACATCGGCGCGGCTGACCGCTTCGAGCTGGAGGTCGCGCGCGGTGATCGCCGAGCCGTCGGCCAGGATGCGGAGCCGGCGGACGACGCGCGAGTCGCTGTAGTTCGCGACGCTCGCGAACACCGTCCGCTTCAGGCCGCTCGGGTCGGCGCGGACGGCGAGAGCGGCGATGGCCTGGTTGTCGCGGTCCATCCCCACGGTCAGCACCCGGACCGGAGCCCCGACCGCGACGTCCGGCGCGCCGCTGGCGGCATCGTCGGTCACGACCAGGATCTCCGCGCCGCGCGCCCGCTCAGCCAGCTCGCCGGCCAGTTTCAGCGCGTCACCCAGCTGGCCCGGTGCGGCCGACTGCTCGATCGATTCGATGGCCCGCGTCACGCGGCCGCGGTCGCTCGCCTCGTTGGCGATGACCCGTGCCGTCTCCGTCGCGGCGATGACGCTCACCCGGCCGTCGGAGGGCAGCTCGTTCAGCGCTGCGATGGCGGCGCGCTTCGCCGCCGCGAGGCGGGTCGGCGCCACGTCGGTGGCAGCCATGCTCGCCGAGGCGTCGATGACCAGGACCAGGTCGCGCGCGAGGCCCGCCTGGCGCTCCGTCGTCGGCCGCGCCACCAGCACCGCCAGCAACACCACGAGGAGCAGCTGGAGGAGCAGGAGCAGCGAACGGCGCAGCCGCTGCCACGGCGCGTTCGCCTCGACGTCACGCACCAGCTGCTGCCAGAGGAACGTGCTGCTCACGGCATGCTCGTTGCGCCGGAGGCGCAGCAGGTAGAAGGCGATGATGAGCGGCACGAACAGGAGCCCGAGCAGGGCGAGCGGCGCGAGTAGCGTCACGACCCCACCTCAGGCAACGACACGTCGTCTCCGCAGCTCGGCGAAGACGAGGTCCGCCAGGGGGAGCGTCGTGGGGGTCGGCACATAGCTGACGCGGCGCCGCGCACTGATGCCCTCGAGGTGGGCCTGCCAGTCGGCGAGGCGTGCCTTGTACGCGTCGATCGTGCCCAGGTCGGCCGTGATGTCCACGCCCGCGCCGGTCTCGCGGTCCACGAGGCGCAGATCGCCCTCGAGCGGCGGGTCGAGCTCATCGGTGCTCAGCGTGTGGAGCACCGCTACCTCACAGCGCGTCCCCGCCAGCTCGCTGATGGCCCGGTCGATGCCGTCATCGAAGAGGTCGCTGATGAGGAGGAGCGGGCCGCGCTGCCGCAGCTGGGCGGCATAGTGGCGACACGCGGCGAAGATGTCGGTCGGGCCGGCCGACGGCTGCACGGCCGACAGGTCGGCCATGACCTGGAAGATGCGGCCGATGCCGCGGGCGGCCGGAAGGCGGCGCGCCACGCGGCCCTGGAGGATGGCGATGCTGACGCGGTCGTAGGAGGCGAGCCCGACGTACGCGAGCGCGGCAGCGGCACGTTTCGCGAAGACGAGCTTGTCGGGAGCGCCGCCGCCCATCGATGCCGACGCGTCGAGGAGGATGTGGACCGTCACGTCCTCCTCCTCGATGAAGAGCTTGATGAGCAGCTTCTCCAGGCGCGCGTAGACGTTCCAGTCGAGCGATCGGAGGTCGTCGCCCAGCGCGTAGTCGCGATAGTCCGTGAACTCGACCGACTGCCCGCGCTTGACGCTGCGCCGGACCCCTTTCAGCCCGCCACGCACGGCCGACCGACTGACCAGCATCAACCGCTCGAGCTGGCGGAGGAAGGCCTCGTCGAAGACCGTGGGGTCGACCGCCGACGGCAGGAAGACCGGCTTCGCGCCGCCTCCCGCTCCGCCTGTCGTGGGTCCGCTCATCGGCCGGTCGCCGACGTGCTAGTCGACGGCCGGTGGCGCGACGGCGTCGAGGACCGCGCGCACGACGGCGTCGCTCGTGATCCCCTCGGCCTCTCCCTCGAAGTTGCGGATCACCCGGTGACGCAGAGCGGGCAGGGCGACCGCGCGGATGTCGTCGGTGGCCACGTTGTAGCGGCCCTCGAGGAGCGCGTTGATCTTGCCGGCCAGGACGAGCGCCTGCGCGCCGCGCGGCGACCCGCCGTAGCGGACGTATGAACGCACCAGCTCGGGGGCACGGGCGTTGTCGGGGTGCGTCGCGGCGAGCACCGAGACGGCGTAGGCGGTGATGTGCGGAGCGATCGGCACGCTCCGTGCGAGACGCTGCATCTCCACCACTTCCGCCGCCGTGGCCACCTTGCGCGCCACTGAAGTCGTCGCGCCGGTGGTGCGATCGATGATCGTGACGAGGTCTTCCTCGCTCGGGAACGGGACCCAGAGCTTGAAGAGGAACCGGTCCAGCTGCGCCTCGGGGAGGGGATACGTCCCCTCCATCTCGAGCGGGTTCTGCGTCGCGAGGACGAAGAACGGCGGCGCGAGTGGGTGCCGCTCGCGAGCGACCGAGACCTGTTGCTCCTGCATCGCCTCCAGGAGCGCCGACTGCGTCTTGGGCGTGGCACGGTTGATCTCGTCGGCCAGCAGGAGGTTGGCGAACACGGGCCCTGGCTGGAATCGGAACTGCCGCACGCCGTCCTGCTCGATGAGGACGTTGGT
>JACCXQ010000193.1 GCA_013696945.1 Chloroflexota bacterium
CTTATGGGGCCGGCGCTTCCTTATCCAACGCGTCCGTCGGCTCATCCGTCGGACCCAGGCCACCGAACTAGGGGCGTCGACCCGGTCCCCGTCCCGGAACGGACCCGGGCGACTACCCTGCGAGGGAGGATGGCGAGAGGGAGGACCGCAAGGACACTGATGAAAACCAGACGAAGGGTCGCGCTTGCCGGAGCCGCTGGCATCAGCGCCCCGGGCGGGCCGGTCGACTCGACGCCCTCGCCGTGACCCGCTGGCGCGCGGCGGCCGCGACCGTGCTCGCGACGCTCTTCGCACTCCTGGGCGCGAGCCCCGCGGCGGCCCATCCGCTCGGGAACTTCACGATCAACATGTACGACGGGCTGCGGGTCGGGACAGGGTCGGTCCTCATCGACCACGTCCTCGACATGGCGGAGATCCCGACCTTCGCGGCTCGCCAGGAGATCGACCTCGATGGTGACCGGGAGGTCTCCGACGCGGAAGGCGCAGCGTGGCGCGACACGCAGTGCGCGGACGTGGCTGAGCGCCTGGAGCTCACCGCGGGCGGCCAGCGAGTGCCACTGGCTGTGGAGCAGCGCGGGCTTTCCTTCCCGCAGGGCCAGGGCGCGGTGACATTGCGCCTGGTCTGCGTGCTCCGCGGCGGTCTGGCGACCCCCGTCGATTCCGCGACGCCCTTCACGTTCACCGATCCGATCCTGAGCGAGCGGCGTGGTTGGCGCGAGATAGTGGTCGAAGGCGACGGGACCACCATCGAGGACGCAGACGCGCCGAGCGTGGGCACCTCACAGCGATTGACCACCTATCCGGCAGATCTCCTCGTCCTGCCACTCGAGCAGTCGAGCGCGTCGTTCGTGGCCCGACCGGGTGGTGTGCAGCTGGCGGCTTTCTCGGTGCCGGACGCCTTGCCGGTCGCTGCGACAGGCCCGGGCCCGAATGACCCGCCTGCGACCTCGGCCCCGGGGCCACCGCCTGCCGAGGCCGCGATCCCCGGCGGGATCACCGAGCTCACGGCGGACCTCACCGCGCTCTTCCAGACGCGCGACCTGACGCTCCCCGTGGTGCTCCTGTCACTGCTCCTGGCGGCCGGACTCGGTGCACTGCACGCGCTGTCACCCGGGCACGGCAAGACGGTCATGGCCGCATACCTGGTCGGGTCGCGGGGCACGGTCCGCCACGCGATCGGACTCGGCCTGACGGTGACGGTGTCGCACACCTTCGGCGTGCTCGCGCTGGGGGCGCTGAGCCTCTCGGCGGCGTCCTTCCTCCCGCCCGAACGCCTGTACCCCATCCTGGGCGTGGTGTCGGGGCTGATCGTGATCGCCATCGGGGTCTACCTCGTCGGGACGCGGATCCGGCTGGCGCGACAGCGGCGGCGCGCCCACGCGCTGGCGGATGCTGCCGCACGTGCACATGCCGCAGGACCCGCCAATGAGGACGAGCAGGCGCATGTCCACGCACACGAGCACGACCTGCCGCACGAGCATCACGATCACGAGGAGCAGCACGACCGTGACCATGAGACCGCGGACGACCCGGCGGGCTGGCACGAGCACGGCGGCATCCGCCATACGCACCTTCCTCCGGCCGGATCGTCGCTCAGCTGGCGAGGCCTGTTCGCGCTGGGCCTTTCGGGCGGCATGGTGCCGTCGGTCTCGGCGCTCATCCTGTTGCTCGGCTCCATCTCGCTCGGCCGGCCCGAGTACGGCATCATCCTGACGGTCGCGTTCGGGCTGGGCATGGCGGCCGTCCTCGTCGGCGTCGGGATGGCGCTCGTCTACGCGCGCGGGTTGCTGGAGCGGCTTCCGGACAGAGCACGATCAGCGCGCCTCGGTGAGCTTCTCCCGACAGTGACGGCCGGGGTCGTGCTGGTGGCGGGGATCCTGATCACAGCGCAGGCAGCGATCGCCTTCCGCTGAGGGGTGCGCCGTGGGCGCGGGCCAAGGCTGCTCCGCCTAGCGCCAGGCCCGGACGCGGTCGGGGTAGACGCGGACGCGGCGATAGGGCTCGCGGCCACGGGATCGCGACACGAGGTTCGCGCGCTCCGCGGCCTGATGCTGGAGACGTCGGACGTATGCGTTCTGCGGTGACAGCTCCACCGGCCGGGCGCCCTGGCGGACCAGCCCGATCGCCTCTTCGACCTCGCGGAGGGCCAGGTCGCTCGGGTCGACGTCGAGCGCGAACATCGAGGTCAGGCAGGCCTCGATCTGGAGGATCGTGTTCGACTTGAGGACGAAGATCGGCA
>JACCXQ010000195.1 GCA_013696945.1 Chloroflexota bacterium
GCGACGCTCTCGACGGCGGGATCCGCGGTCACATGGGTCAAACGCTGCCGGCGCGCCATCCGCCGCAGCTCCACGGCGAATGCGTCCAGGCTCGTGGCGTCGAACCGGGTCGCGATAGGCCCGCGCGCGGCGTACCCCAGCGCGAACGGCCCCGGACCGATGCGGCGGACGAGCACCTGCGCGCCGATCGGCCCCGAGCCACCATCCGCGACGACCCGCACTGCCCGCCAGCCGCTGGACGCCTTTGAGCGGGCCCACGCCACGGTCTGCAGGTAGGTCGGCGTCCCGGAACTCGCCACGAAGGCGTCCCAGGCCGCGTCGTCGCGCCGAAGGGCGGCCAGAGACGGCGTGCCCGGCGCTGTCACGGGGCAGTGATCGGAAGCGAGGTCCGGATCAGGCGGGCTGGGGCGAGGGTGCCGTGCTCGGCTTCGCGGGCGGCTTGTCGGGCCGAGGCTCCAGGTTCGGCAGGGGCACCGGTGTGAACCCACCCCCGGTGCCGAGATCCTTCCTCGGGTCGGGCAGGTCGGCGAACATGGCCTCGAAGGCCTCCTGCTCCACGGTCTCCTCGGCGACCAGCCGCTCGGCGAGCTGGATGAGGCGATCCTTGTGCCGGGTCAGTGCGTCCATCGCGCGGGCGTAGGCCCTATCGATGATCGCGCGGACCTCTTCGTCGATCTGCTTCGCGACATCGTCCGAGTAGTTGCGCTGCTCGCCGATCTCGCGGCCCAGGAAGACGAGCTCGTCGCGCTTGCCGAAGGCGAGCGGACCGAGCTTCTCGCTCATCCCGAACTCGGTGACCATCCGTCGTGCGACGGTCGTCGCCTTCTCGATGTCGTTCGAGGAGCCGGTCGTCGTGTCGCCGAAGATGAGCCGCTCCGCCGCGTTCCCGGCGAGCATGCCTGCGATCTTGTCCTCGAACTCGGCCTTGCTCTGGAGATAGCGGTCCTCCGTGGGCAGGCCCATCGTGTAGCCGAGCGCCATGCCGCGGCTGATGATGCTGACCTTGGCCACCGGGTCGCACTTGGGCAGCACGCGCTGGACGAGCGCATGTCCGCCTTCGTGGTAGGCGATGATCGCCTTCTCCGCGTCGCTGATGACGCGGCTCTTGCGCTCCGGCCCGGCGACGACGCGCTCGAGGGCCTCAGTGAACTCGGGCGTGCTGATGACCTTCTTGTTGCGCCGCGCGGCCAGGATGGCCGCCTCGTTGACGAGGTTGGCCAGGTCCGCGCCAGAGAAGCCGGGCGACTGCCGAGCGACCGTCTGGAGGTCCATGCCCTTGTCCAGCGGCTTGCCCTTGGCGTGGACCTTGAGGATCTCCAGCCGGCCCTTCATGTCGGGCCGGTCGAGGATGACCTGGCGGTCGAATCGGCCGGGGCGAAGCAGGGCGGGGTCGAGCACGTCGGGTCGGTTCGTCGCGGCCACGACGATCACGTTCGTGTTCGTGTCGAAGCCGTCCATCTCGACGAGGATCTGGTTCAGCGTCTGCTCCCGCTCGTCATGCGATCCGCCCAGACCCGCGCCGCGCTGGCGGCCGACCGCGTCGATCTCGTCCACGAACACGATGCACGGGCTGTTGCGCTTGGCCTGGTCGAACAGGTCGCGGACGCGGCTGGCGCCGACGCCCACGAACATCTCGACGAATTCCGAGCCGGAGATGCTGAAGAACGGGACGCCCGCCTCGCCGGCAACGGCGCGCGCGAGGAGGGTCTTGCCCGTGCCCGGAGGCCCGACGAGCAGGACGCCGCGAGGGATGCGCGCACCGAGCGAGTTGAACTTCTCGGGGTACTTGAGGAACTCCACGACTTCCTGGAGCTCGGTCTTGGCCTCGTCGACGCCTGCCACATCCTGGAACGTGATGACGGTCTTGTTGCCGAGGAACATGCGGGCGCGGCTCTTGCCGAAGCTCAGGGCCTGGTTGTTGGTGCCCTGGGCCTGGCGGAACATGAAGAAGAGGAAGACGCCGATCAGAAGCACGGGCAATAGCGCAGTGAGCAGGATGCCCAGCCACGCGCTGCCGTCGTCAGCCGCCGCACCGACCACGGCCGGCGGAGCGGTGCAGGCCGCGCCCGCGTCGCACGCCTCGCGCATGTCGGCGCGTAAGTCGGTCGCGAACTGGCTGGGGACGCGCGTCGTGACCTTCTTGGGCTGCCCGTTCTCGAGCGGCTCGACGAGTGTCACCTCGAGGATATCGGCGCGCTGGGTGACGCTCGCCACCTTGCCTTCGGCAACGAGCTGGAGGAACGAGTCAGGGCCACCGTCGTAATCGATGTCCTTGGCACCGCCACCGGGGAAGAAGAACATGTACAGGAGCGCGGCCGACCCGACCACCAGGACGAGGGTCACGAGCCCGTTGCGCAGGAACCGACTGTTCAAGGGGAAGAAGCCTCCGGATCCGTGCCCGCCGCGGCTGCGGCGAGAGGGACGCAAAGTATAGGGGGCGTCGCCTCCACCCTCGGATACGGGTCAAAGGTCCCACTGGATGGCGCGGCGGTGTCGGGTTGAGGGAACTTCACCACGGCCGGTTCGCATAAACGCGGGTCTTACGCAAGAGGCCGCCCTGAACCACCCGGCCCCGAGTACCGGCACCTGGGCCATCGGCGACCGCGTCTGGCGGACCAACCCCACGGCGGGGACGGCCGGCTCGAAGTGACGTCGATCAAGGCTGGGTGTGCGCGGTGGCCGGGACGCGAGACACCTGTCTGGCGATGAGGACGCTGACCGGGAACTGACGTGATACTGCGCGGCGATGCGCATCGCCGCCGTCGCACTCGGGGCTGTTGCTCTCGCGGTGTTCGCCTCGGGCCTGACGGCGGGGTTCGTCTCCGACGCCTGGATCTTCCTCGAGCGGGCGGACCGACACTCGCTCGCCGATGTGTTCACTTACGCCGAGGCGCAGCGGAGCGGCTTCTATCGTCCCGGCATCGAGCTGATGTTCTGGGTCGAGTACCGCCTCTTCGGCCTCGACCCACTCCCCTACCACCTGCTCGCCCTGGCGTGCCACCTGGGCACCGCGGCCCTCATCGGGGCGATCGCGCTCCACATCACCAGGCAGCGCATCGCCGCCATCGCCGCGGCCGCGGTGGTCGCCCTCGCCCTCCACGCGCACGAGGTCGTCTTCGACGTCGCCGATCTGCACAACGCCTTGGGTGGCGTCCTGCTCTCCGGAGCCGTCTACGCGTGCCTTCGCCGCCGGTACATCCTTGCCGGGCTGCTCGCCGCGGCCCTCTTCACGGTCGACGAGAGCGGGCTCCTGGTGCTGCCGATCGTGGCGCTCTACGAGCTCGTGTATCAGGCACCGCGGTCACGGGCTGCCCTGATCGGAGCAACGCGGACCCTCGGACCGGTCGCCGCGGTGACGGTCCTCTATGTGCTCTGGCGGCTTACCGGAGGCGGCTTCGGCAACGAGGTGGCGAATGCCTGCAAGCCGGTCCTGGACTGTCTGGGCTCGGGGCTGACGGCGTTCGCCGGGCGGTTTATGGTCCGACCTGACGAGCTCATCGGCCCACGCGCATTCGCCCTCGGGGGTGGGGTAGCGGTGGTGGCCATCGTGTTGCTCCTGCAGCCATGGCGCTGGGTGTCAGGACGAGCGGCCATCTTCGGGGCTGGCTGGGCCGTCGGGTCGACCGTCTTCTTCCTGCTCGCCCTATGGTCTTACTTCCCGGACCGGCTGCTCTACATCCCGACGATGGGAGCGGCGATCGCCATCGGGGCACTTGCGGAGGAGGCCGGGCGTCGGCTCCGCGAGGACCGACCGGCTCGCGTCGCCGCGTCGATCGCAGTCGTGGTGGTCATCGCCTGGATCGCCCTGGGCGCCGTGTCTCTCTCCCGGCGGGGCGAGGCATGGACCGCTGCGGGCTCACGAGCGCGGGCGATCGTGGAGCAGACGGTCGCTTTGCATCCCGATCCGCCGCCGGGAGCGACGCTCGTCTTCGCTGGCGTCCCGCACTCGCTCGAGCCAAGCTTCCCGCCCGGCAACACCGGGCCGTACCTCTACAACAACGGGCTGTTCGCGGCCCTGTGGCTCCGCTACGACAGGACCGACATCACGGTCCTCGAGCTGCCATCTGCGGCGCCGCCGCTCGGTCCGGCAGTCTTCTACCTGACGGTCGGCGCCGACGGGACGGTAGGCCGAAACGCCCGAGACCAACGAGGAGCGCATCGGGGGTTCGTGCAATCACCCGAACGCGTAGCCATCAGGCGGTCCGTCGCCGAGGCCGTCGTCGAGGTGCCGTATCCGCTGCTGGCGGACCCTATGCAATGGATCCAGGGATACCGATGAAGGTCTGGTAGCGGAGGGCGGATTCGAACCACCGACCAAGGGCTTATGAGTCCCCTGCTCTACCACTGAGCTACTCCGCCGCCGTTTCACGCTCAGCTACACGAGATAACTGGCGTGGAGCTTGACCACAGCGCTCCTGCAGTCTATAACTGGCGGTGCTAGTCCACCCGTTCACAGGAGAAGCACCGTGAGCCAAGCTCCGCCCGATTCTACCGTCGCCCCCGACATCGGCGTCAACCTCGCCTCGTTCGGCCGGCACCTGCGGGCCGAGAACAAGCAGCCCTCGACCGTCGTCACCTACGCCAAGGCGGTCGAGCAGCTCGACGACTTCCTCGCCACAGCCGGGATGCCGCGCTCGGTCGCGGCGATCCGGCGCGAGCACGTCGAGTCGTTCCTCGTGGCGCTCCAGGAGCGAGGCATGAAACCGGCGACCGTCTCGCAGCGGTTCCGCTCGCTGCAACAGTTCTTCAAGTGGCTGGCCGAGGAGGGCGAGG
>JACCXQ010000219.1 GCA_013696945.1 Chloroflexota bacterium
GCGGCCTGCTCGCCGGCATCCATGCGCTCAGGGCACTCCGCGAGACCGACGCCGCGCAACACGGCGGTGGCCCGGACGCCACGTGGCTGCCCTTCGCGAGCCTCGTGTTCGTCGCGAATCCGGACGAGGAGATCGGCTCACCGGCCTCGGCGCCGGTCATCCGCCGCGAGGCCGCGAAGGCCGACCTCGCGCTGGTGCTCGAGTGCGCCCGCGCGAACGGGGACATCGTCAGCTCGCGAAAAGGCGTCGTGGACCTCCACATCAGGATCGCCGGCCGCGCGGCGCACGCTGGTGTCGAGCCGGAGAAGGGCCGCAGCGCGGCGCTCGAAGCCGCGCACAAGGTCATCGCGCTCCACGCCCTCAATGGACGCTGGCCGGGCGTGACCGTCAACGTGGGGGTCATCGAGAGTGGCACACGCCCGAACGTGGTCGCGGAGCGGGCGCTACTCAAGGTCGACATCCGCGCGGTCACCCGCCCCACGATGGAAGCGGCGGAGGCGGCGCTGCGCCGGATCGCGTCGGGATCGATGGTCCCGGACGTCACCGCTGAGGTCGAGGTCCACGGGCGACACTGGCCGATGGAGAAGCTGGAGCGCTCTGCGCGGCTCGTCGATCACGCGCAGCGCATCGCAGGGCGGCTGGGCTTCACCGTCGCCGACGCCGCGACTGGCGGCGCCTCCGATGCCAACACCACCTCCGGCATGGGTGTCCCGACGCTCGACGGGCTGGGACCGGTCGGCGGGAACGACCACTCGCCGCTCGAATACCTGGAGCTCGACTCGGTCGTCCCGCGCGTAACGCTCCTCGCCGGGCTGCTCACCGCTGTCGGGCGGGATGAGGCGGTCCACCGGTGGCGCAACGAACGACTCGCTCGCGAGCAGGCGCCCGAATCGGGGTGACGGGCGGGGCCCACCGCCGCCGGATCAGCGGAGGAAGGTGCTCCCGCACGTGTCGCACACTGTGTAGAGACCGTGCCACTCTAGTGGGTAGCCCGCGACGTGCAGCCGGCCTGTGAAGTCGTCCGTGGGGCAGACCCAGACCCACCAGCGTGCCTCCGCCCCGTGGTCCTCCGCGGCCACGTGTCCGAGCGGCGTGGTCTCGGCCGCGACCTTGTCGCGCAGCCCATCGAATCGGCCGAGTGCGGCCTCCACGGCAGCGGCTCGCTCCGGTTCGGTCTCGCTCGAGTACGGGAAGTTCTGGCTGATGTTCGAGCTCACGCGGCGTTCGTGCCTCGTTCCGGGACGGCCGCCACTGCGGCGGGAGATGGGTTCGGGGGTGGCCAGCCGCGGAGGTCGTGAGCGCGGCGCGACCGGCCGAGCGAGAGTATACCGACGGGCGCGACACGGATGGCAAGCCCTACCGGCCTCAGATAGCGGCCGGCAGCCCTTCGGAGCGCGGGTCGGTGGCGGCGGCGAAGGTCGGCGCCGTGCCACCCTCCTGGGGCGGGTGGACGATCTCGACAGCGTGGGCGTGACCCATGCCCGAGTCGAACGGGTCAGCGAAAGAGACGCGGTGGCCTCGTGCCTCCAGGCCCTCGGCGACCTCGGGCACGAAGCGCGGCTCCAGGATGGTGAGCTCCGGCGGCCCGAGGTGACGCTCGACATCGGCTGCCCACCGTGGCGCAGAGACGGCGGTCGCGAGATCGACTCCCCCGTCGACCATCGACGACACGAACTGCGCGAAGACCTGCGGTTGGATCTCGCCGCCCATCGAGCCGTGCGCGATCCACGCGCGGCCGTCGCGTAGCAGCATGCCGGGCGTCAGAGTGTGGACGGTCCGCTTGCGCGGCGCGAGCGCGTTGACGTGGCCGGAGTCAAGGCGGAAGAACGCGCCGCGGTTCTGGTACGCGATGCCGGTCTCCGGATCGACGAGCCCGGATCCAAACCCCGCGTAGTTCGACTCGATGAGGCTGACGAGGCCGCCCCATCGGTCGGCCGTGGCGAGGTAGATCGTCCCGCCGCCGCGGGGGAGGGAGGTGGCGGTCGGTCGAGCGGCGCGGTCCGGGTCGATGGCCAGCGCGACATCGCGGGCGTGGGAGTCGTCGAGCAGCCACTCGAGCACCCCTGGCTGCATCGCGTCGGGATCGCTCAGGAACGCGTCCCGATGTGCGAGCGTGACTCGTGACGCCTCCAGGCCGAGGTGCACCCATCGCGCATCGGTCACGCCACGCGACGTGAACGCGCCGCGGGCCGGTGGCTCGAACGTGCGGAGGATGTTGAGCAGCTCCAGCGCGATCGGCCCGCAGCTGTTGGGTTGATGGCTGAGCGATGTGACGCCCCGGTAGTCGGTCGAGATCGGTTCGCTCCAGTCGGACCGATGGCTGCGGAGGTCGTCGAGCCGGATGGGTGAGCCGCTCTGGTCGAGGTACGCGGCCGCACGCTGCGCAAGCGACCCGGAATAGGCAGCATCCGGACCTTCCGCGGCCAGTGTGCGGAGGGTCGTCCCCAGTGCGGCCAGCCGGACGCGCTCGCCGGCACGCCACGGGCGCCCCGACGGTCGATAGGTCCGCGCCCAGTCACCCTCGGTCCCGAAGATGCGCGCAGCCGACTCGACAGCGCGGCTCCACGCCGGGCTGGC
>JACCXQ010000245.1 GCA_013696945.1 Chloroflexota bacterium
GTCGAAGGGACGGACGCGCCGACGGCCAGCTTGGTGGGGCCGCGGCTCGCCGCGCTCGTCGCTGAGCGAGCGCCCGATGTCCTGCTCCTCGGCGCGACACCGGACGGCAAGGACGTCGCGGGCATGCTGGTAGGGCTCACGGACCTGCCGATCCTCGTCAACGGCGCCGGCATCACGTGGAGCGACGAAGGGCGACCCGAGATCGAGATGAGCACGTTCGGCGGCCGTCTCGTGACGCGCAGCACGTTCACCGGTGAGCGCGGCATCGTCCTGGTCCGTCCGGCGACCGTGGTCGCCGAGAAGGCCGCGACGCCAGGCTCCGTGGAGGCGATCGAGGTCGCGAGTGTCACCGAACCCGCCCCTGTCCGCGTGACCGAGCGCGTCGAGGAGGCGGCGGGGGGCGTGCCGATCGAGGAGGCGCGCGTCATCGTTGGCGGGGGCCGCGGCGTCGGCAGCCCCGAGGGCTTCGCGCTCGTCGAGCAGCTCGCGGAGGCGCTGGGCGGCGCCGTCGGCGCGACGCGGGCGGTGGTCGACGCCGGATGGATCGGTTACGGCCAGCAGATCGGCCAGACCGGCAAGATCGTCAAGCCGTCCCTATATGTGGCATGTGGGATCAGCGGCGCCATCCAGCACAAGGTCGGCGTCCAGACGGCGGGCACCATCGTCGCCATCAACAAGGATCCGGACGCGCCGATCGCGGACTTCGCGGACCTGCTCGTGGTGGGCGACCTGTTCGAGATCGTCCCGCGTCTGGTCGAAGCCATCGAGGCGCGCCGCTCCGCCGCCGGCTAGCTGCCGGGCCCGACCATGACCGAGAGCACCGCGGAGCCCTCCGAGCGGTGGCGGATCCTTGCCGTCCTCGCGACGGGCACCTTACTGGCCATGGCGCCGTGGCTTACCGGCGCGGCCGTCGCGCCGGCGTTGAGAGTCGAGTGGGCGCTGTCCAGCTCGCAGCTTCCGCTCCTCACCGTTGCCGTCCAGCTGGGGTTCGCGGCCGGTGCCATCACGCTCGCCGCGCTCGGCGCACCGGACGTGCTGCCGGCACGCCGGCTCTTCCTGTGGGGAGCGCTGCTCGCAGCGATGACGAACATGGCGTTCGCCTTCCTGGCGCGCGACCTGGCGTCCGGCCTGGTGCTCCGGTTCGCGACTGGCGCCTCGCTCGCGGCGGTCTACCCCGTGGCGATGAAACTGACCGTCGGCTGGTTCCGCGCCGAGCGTGGCCTCGCGGTGGGCGTCCTCATCGGGGCTCTGACGGTCGGGACCGCGCTGCCGTATCTCTTCACCGGGCTCGGCGCGCTCGCCGGGTCCGACTGGCGCCTCGTCGTCGCGGCGGCCAGCCCGATCGCCGTCGTGGGGGGCCTGCTGGTCGCGGCCAGGACACGGCCCGGTCCATTCGACGTCCCGGCGCCGCGCTTCAGCCCGCGACTGGCCCTCGCTGCGCTCCGTGAGCCGGCTGTCCGGTTGGCCAATCTGGGCTATCTCGGCCACATGTGGGAGCTCTACGCGATGTGGGCGTGGATCCCGCTCTTCCTGGCGGCCAGTTTCACTGCCGCCGGCGCGCCCTCCAGCGGCGCGACATCGAGTGCCTTCGTGGTGATCGCAACGGGCGCGATCGGCTGCGTCGCCGCCGGGGCCCTGGCGGACCGCTTCGGTCGCACGACCCTGACGATCGGTGCGATGGCGATCAGCGGACTCAGCGCCGTTGCAGCGGGTTGGCTGTTCGGGGCGTCCCCGTTGCTGGTCGTGGCGGTATGTCTCATCTGGGGCGTCAGTATCGTCGCGGATTCGGCACAGTTCTCGTCCGCGGTCACCGAGCTCGCCCCACCGGGCACAGCCGGCTCGGCGCTCTCGCTCCAGGTCGCCCTGGGCTTCACGCTGACAGGGGTGACCATCTTGGGTGTCGGTGCGCTGGCACTCGACGACGCGAGCGCCTGGCGATCGGCTTTCACGCTCCTCGCCATCGGTCCGGCGGTCGGCATCGTCGCCATGTGGCGCCTTCGCGGGCGACCGGAAGCTGTGCGGATGGCCTCGGGCCGGCGATAGGCGAGCCCGCCATCTGGTGGTAGGCTTGCCCACGGGCCACCATCGGTAGTGGCGGAGACGAGGGAGGCCAACCGTTGCGCTGCCCGACATGCGGCGAACGAGACACGCGGGTGGTCGACTCGCGGGACCTCGACGATTCGGCGACCATCCGTCGCCGGCGCGAATGCAACGTGTGCCAGTCGCGCTTCACCACCTACGAGCGGATCGAGTCGGCGCGGCTGACCGTCGTCAAACGCAACGGTGACCGCGAGGAGTTCGACGGGCAGAAGCTGGCCGCCGGTCTCGACAAGGCGCTCACTCGCCGCCCCGTGCCCGCCGGAGCCGCCGACCAGGCGGCCGACGAGATCGAGGCCACGCTGCGTGGACAGGGCATCAACGAGGTCCCATCATCGCGCGTCGGCGAGATGGCGATGGACCGGCTGCGTGCGCTCGACCAGATCGCCTACGTCCGGTTCGTCAGCGTTTACCAGAGCTTCGAGGACATCGAGCAGCTGAAGCGCGAAGTGGACAGCCTCTTTGCGCAGCGATCCGACCGCGCGCCCGGCCAGACGGAGCTCGCGCTCGGCCTGGCGGCGCCGAACGCGCGGCGGACCGCGCCGGTCCTCAGTTCGAACAGCGGCAAGCGCCCCCCGCGGCGCTGATGTCAGTCCTGTCGGACCGCGACATCCGTGCGTCGATGCAGGCCGGCCGTGTGCGCATCGACCCGTATGATCCCACCTGCCTCCAGCCGTCGTCGGTGGATCTGCACCTCGATCGCGAGTTCCGCGTCTTCCGGAACAACCGCTATCCCTACATCGACGTTCGCCAGCCCCAACCCGACCTGACCGAGATCGTCGCCATCGAGGACGAGGAGCCGTTCATCCTCCATCCCGGCGAGTTCGTGCTTGGCCAGACGCTCGAGTGGGTCGAATTACCGGATGACCTCGTCGCCAGGCTCGAAGGGAAGAGCTCTTTAGGGAGACTGGGCCTGCTGATCCACTCCACCGCGGGCTATGTGGACCCCGGATGGAAGGGCAACCTGACCCTGGAGCTGTCCAACGTGGCCAACCTGCCGATCGCGCTCTACTTCGGGATGAAGATCGGGCAGATCAGCTTCTTCAAGATGTCCAGCCCGGTCGAGCGGCCGTACGGCTCCAAGGAGCTCGGGTCCAAGTACCAGGGCCAATCGACGCCCACGGCCTCCGAGTTCTACCGCGACTTCGGAGCGTCGCGCCGCGCCTCGAAGGGCGGGCCGCGCAAGAAGTGATGAGAACGCCGGCTCTCGCTCGCGTGAACGCCACAGGTGCGAACCGACCGACACGCGGCGGGAGTGCAGCTTCATCTCCGGTCGGATGGCACTCGGAGCGTCCAAGCCGGCCGTTCGTGGCATCAGGCGTGCCAGCCGACCGACGGGCGCGGGAAAGCACCGTCGCGCCGCCCTCCTGCCGGTCTCTCCGCACCCCTGACGTCCAGATCCGAGCGCACGAGCGAGTGGTCAGGCCGTGAGCATCAACGCATCCGTCGATTGGCGCACAGAGCTGGGTGGCGCGGTGCGCGTCGCGCTCATCCAGGCCGGCACTTTCACGTCGGACGCCGGCACCGTCTTCGGTCCGGTGCCGCGGACGATGTGGGACGCGCTCGTGGCCGACGAGATCAACCCGGACGCGACGCTCACCCAGGCGCTCAACTGCCTGCTGGTCGAGACGCCATCGGGTCGCGTCCTCATCGAGACGGGGATCGGCGAGCGGATGCCCGAACGGCGTCGCGAGCAGCGCGGCGTCCACGGGGACCCCATCCTCCCGGCCCTGGTCAAAGCCGGCTTCGACCCCGAAACGGTCGACGTCGTGGCCGTCAGCCATCTCCACTTCGACCATGCCGGTGGGTTCCTCAGAGCAGACGGGCAGCCGGCGTTCCCGCGCGCCACGATCGTCGCGCAACGTGTCGAGTGGGAGTTCGCGCTGGGCAGCAATCCGCGGCTCCAGGCCTCGTACGATCAGGAGGAGCTCCGGCTGGCGGAGGGGTTCGCGCGTCCGCAGGCGGTGGACGGCGAGGTGGAGGTCCTGCCCGGTGTGTCGGTCGTCCGGACGGGGGGACACTCGGGCGGCCACCAGGCGGTGGTCGTCCGAGGCGAGCGCGGCACCATCGGCTTCTTCGGTGACCTGTGCATGCGCCCGTGGAGCGCCCATCCCCGCTGGGTCCCCAGCTTCGACGACTTCCCGCTCACGAGCGTGGAGGTGAAGGCCTCACTGTTCCGGCAGGCGACAGAGGAAGCCTGGACCGTGGTCCTTTCGCATGAACCGCGCCAGCCGGTCGGGCGTTTCGCGGCCGACCGCGATCGATACCGCTTCGAGTCGATCCTCTGATGAAAGCCGGCGCCCCGAGCGAACCGTTGGTCAGGGAGATGCCGACGGCGACAGGAGCGGCGCGAGGATCTGCTCCGCCTCGGCGGTGGTGAGCGGTCCCTTGAGAACGGTGCGGATGACGCCGTCACGGTCGACGAAGATCTGCGTCGGCAGCCCATATGCCTGGTATGTCTTGAAGATGGCGGACGTGGCGTCGAAGCCGACCGTGTATTCGAGGTCATACGTCTCGACGTAGCGGCGAACGTCGTCCGGTGACGTCTCCTGCACGCTGATGGCGACAACGGCGAGCCCCTCGGCACGATGCGTCTCGAAGACCTCCCGCAGGACCGGGGTCTCCTGCTGACACGGCGGGCACCACGACGCCCAGAAGTTGATCCACACCGGCCGCCCGCGAAGGTCCGCCAATCGGATGCGCTGGCCCGCGAGGTCGGTCAGCTCGACCGTCCGACCATCGACCGTCCCCGTGAATTCGGGCGCCAGGTCTCCCACGCTCAGCCCGACGGTCGGCGGACCGATGGGCACGAAGTCCTCGCCTGGCACGGGGAGCGCTGTCGGGGCCGGCGCTCTGATCGGCGTCGTCAGTACGGCCAGAAGTGCCGCCGCAGCAACGAGCGTCCCCGCCAGCGCGAGGACATGGCGCCCCGTGAACGGGCCGATGAGGGGGCGCGAGAGACGGGAGCCCAAGGTGCTCAGACGAGTGGCACGAGGAAGCTGAACGTGCGATATAGGACCGCCAGCCAATCGAACAGGATGGCCAGCCCGATCGCCACCACCAGCGCACCACCCAGGATCTCGATAGTGCGGCCGTGGCGCAGCAGCGGACGGGTGATGCCGGGTGCCCGCTCGACGGCGAGCGCCAGCGCGATGAACGGGACGCCAAGGCCGATGGAGTAGGCGACGAAGAGCCCGATGACCTGCGGGCTGGTCCCGAACGCCGACAGCGTGAGGATCGCCCCCAGCGTCGGCCCGATGCACGGCGTCCAGCCGATGGCGAAGATCGCGCCCAATGAGAAGCCGCCGAGGAGACCGCGCCGCTCCGCCCCCGGTCGCTGGGTGACTCGCCGGTCCAGCGGTCGCCACGATCGGGCGAGCCAGGAGAAACGGAGGATCCCCATCAGGTTCAGGCCGAGCACGATCAGGATCACGCCGCCGACCTGTCGGAGGAGCGGCAGGTTCTCGCGGAGCGGTCCGGCCGCCACGTATGCGGTCGTGCCGAGGAGCGTGAAGATGGCACCGAACCCGAGCACGAAGGCGAATGCGTTGGGAAGCGTCCGCAGGCCCCGTGAGCGGCCCCAGCTCGGCCTCGGGGGGATGACCGCGGCGGTGCCCGTCCCCGGAGCCACGCCCGCGGCGGCCGGCGTCATCGTCGAGACGGCCGTCGTCGAGACGGTGGCCTGCCCGCCGATCCCTGCCACGGCGACCACCCCGAGCTGCCCGAGATAAGCCGGGACGACTGGTAGGCAGCATGGCGAGATGAACGAGATGAGCCCCGCGATGAAGGCGGCGGCGAGCGTCAGCTCCATCTGTCAGACGGCCCGACCGAGCGCGCGGTCGAGAAACGCTTGGATCTGCCGGCCACTCACGGCCAGGCCGAGCTCCATGCCATCGATGCTCAGCACCGGTACGGAGGCGCCGAAGCGCCGTTCGAGCTCGGCATCGGACG
This sequence comes from Chloroflexota bacterium, assembly GCA_013696945.1. Lineage (GTDB taxonomy): Bacteria > Chloroflexota > Limnocylindria > Limnocylindrales > CSP1-4 > Palsa-1032. Next base: position 6,049 of record JACCXQ010000245.1, read on the forward strand.
CGACGTCGACCTCGCGGACGGACACGGCCGACTCGCCGCGCAGGACACGCTGCTCAAGCGCCGCCTGGACCAGGATCCGGGCCTCATCGCACAGCGTGCAGTCGGTGCGCCGGTAGAGCAGAAGGGTGCCGGGATGGGGTTGGAGCGCCATGGGGTCCCGTGAATCGTAGCCCAGTGTCGACTCGACGCCGACGTCGGCCGCCGGACGCGGGTTCCGCGCGGGTTACGATGAGGGCCACGCCCCCGTAGCTCAGTGGACAGAGCGGCACCGTCCTAAGGTGCGCGTCGGCGGTTCGAGTCCGTCCGGGGGCGCCACGTCCTGTAAGTGACTCGCTGCGATCGCGGCACGACTAGCCTGAGACCACGCGGAAGGCACGCCGGCGGTCGCCGGCACCCTTGAGGTCGTGGTCGCCGAGGTCTTCGACGGCCAGACCGGACCCCTCGATGAGGTCAGTCGTCGCTGCCGACAGGATGACGTCACCGGGTCCGCCGAGGGCGAGGAGGCGCGCCGCGAGGTGGACCGCGATGCCGCGCACGTCGTCGGCGACCGACTCGACTTCGCCGGTATGGACGGCGGCCCGCATCTCGATGCCCAGGTCGTGGGCGGCTCGCATCATCGCTACGGCGCAGCGGACGACACGGGTCGGGCTGTCGAACACCGCCAGCAGGCCGTCGCCCGTCATCTTGACCTCGCGGCCGCGGTGGACACTGAGCTCTTCGCGGAGCCGCGCGTCGTGGCGCGCCACCAGATCCCGCCAAGAGGCGTCGCCGATCTCGCGGAGGCGCGTCGTCGAATCCACGATGTCGGTGAACAGGACCGTGGCAAGCATCCGCGTCTCGACGTCCCCCAGCGCGGCTTCCATCGCCCGACCGCTGCCGCCCCACTCGACGGTTTCCCACGCCTCGTCTCCAACGACCCACTTGTCGTGGCCGGGCGGGATCTCGAAGGTGGTGTCCGGTCCGATTTCGAGCTCCTGCCCGTCGTCCATGACCACGTGGACGGTCCCCGACATCGTGTAGCCGAGGTGGCGAAAGGGGCACGATCGTGCACCGATGAGCGGAGCGACGTCGGTCGACCAGCGCCAACCGGGCTGGAACGTGCAGTGACCGACCGTCGCCTCGCCCACGGCCACGGTCGCAACGTGCATCGTCGGGGTCGTGCGGAGGTCGTCAGGAGACGTGAAGGACTTGGCCTGGAGACGCGGCATCGAAGACCTCCCTGCGACCGACGTGCGAGCGACGCGCGGACGTGCTGCGCGACATCAGGCAGCGTAGAAGGTCAGGGCGTCCTGCGCCGTGTGAGTTCCCTCGAGTCCGTCCGGGTGCGCCGGGCCCGTCGATAGACTGCTCCGTATGACGGTGGGCGAGTCTGGCGCGACGGTCGACCCCGCGCGGTTGCTGGCGCTCCTGGCCGACGAGGAGCGGCGCTTCCGCGATCTGCACCCGCGCTCCATCGCGCTCCACGAGCGCGCGAGAGCATCGCTCGCTCGAGCGCGTCCTGACGCCGGAGGCCTTCGAACGGATGATCCGGCTGCCGAGGATCCGGAGCTGTCGCGGTACCTCCACCTCCATGCCCTGAACCGCGGCGTGCTGCTGACGCCGTTCCACGAGATGGCGCTCATGTCGCCTGTGACGTCCGAGGAAGACGTGGACCAGCACGCGGCCGTTTTCGAGGAGGCTCTCGCCGATCTGGCCGGCTAGCGTGGCCCGGCGCGCGTCAGGACTCCTTGCCGGTCAGTCGCAGGGTGTCCGACTCATCGCGGTGGGCTCCGGCGCTACCGACGTGCTTGTCGCTGATCTGTGGGCCGTTCTTGATGACGTACACCAACGCCATCGCATGTCCGCGCCCCAGTCCGAAGTCCTGCTTCAGCCAGTCCACGATGACCCCAGCCTTGGTGCCGGGGGCATCGAACCCCTTCTCCTTGGCCATGGCCACGAACTCGCTGGGCTTCTTGCCGGTCTTGGCTTCGATGTTGTCGAGGTACGCCTGGAATGACACTGGGACTCCTTCGGCGGTCAGGCGCCGCTGATGCGGCTATCGATAGGACGGCCGGCTCGGCCGGATCTGATCGGGAGACTGCCCTGACCGTGCGCCGAGCCGGTCACCAGGAGTCACTGACGTCGTACCATCCGGCCCCGCAAGGCGATCGCGTCGGAAGAGAGGGGTCCAGGCTCATGCTGAAGGAGTTCCGCGACTTCATCCTCAGGGGAAACGTCGTCGACCTGGCGGTCGCGTTCGTCATCGGCGCTGCGTTCGTCCTCAT
>JACCXQ010000264.1 GCA_013696945.1 Chloroflexota bacterium
GCCATCGCGTCGCGCATCGCGGCCAGGTCGACCACGGCGGGCACGCCGGTGAAGTCCTGCAGGAGGACTCGGGCGGGGAGGAACGGGACCTCGGCCTCGCCCCCGCCCGACGGCTCCCAGGTGGCCAGCGGCCGCACGTCCTCCTCGGTGACCGTGCCACGGCCCGCGTTGCGTAGGACGTTCTCGAGAAGGACCTTGACGGTCACCGGGAGCCGGCCGAGGTCGCTCACCCCCGCTCGGTCGAGGCGGTAGAGATCGAGCTCGCCACCGCCAGTGGATAGGCGGTCACGCGCACCGAACGGGTCGGGAATGGACGTCGAGCGGTTCATCGAGGTCGGGCCTCCTCCTCCCGCGCGAACGCGGGACTGGACGGCTCCTGACGGGTGTGCCCGCCTCGGGTCGCGACTGGATGTGTCGGTCGAGTATAGACCTCCGCTGTGCGACGATGGGCCCGCCGTGCATGACAGCGACGACGCCCCCGGAGCGGCCGCCGAGCCGGGCGGCCACCGACATCCGCACCCACCCGCGGACCCGAGCGGACGGCCGCGCATCGGCATCATCGGAGCCGGTCGCGTGGGCACGGCGCTCGGAGTGGCACTCGTCAGGGCCGGATGGCCGGTCGTGGCCGTGGCGAGCCGTGATCCCGACCGGCGCGCCCGCTTCGCCGCGCTCGTGCCGACGGCGCACGCCTTCGCGTCCCCATCCGGACTGCTCGACGAGGTCGACGTGGTCCTCGTCTGCGTCCCCGATGACGTGATCGGTGCGGTCGCCGCCGAGGTCCGCCTCTACAGCGGCCAGGCGATCGTCCACACCAGCGGTGCACTCGCGGCAGAGATCCTGTCGCCGGCCCGCGCCGCGGGCACATCGATCGGCAGCTTCCATCCACTCGTGGCGGTCGCGGACCCGGAGCGTGCCGTGGCCGACATGCGTGGGGCGACCGTCGCGCTCGAGGGCGATCCGGACCTCCTCCCGCTCCTGGCCGACATGGCCGAGGCCATCGGCGCACAGCCGGTCCGCCTGCCGCCCGGCGGCAAGCCGGCCTATCACGCGGCCGCGATGCTCGCCGCGGGTGGCTTCATCGGGCTGCTCGACGGGATCGCCGAGGTGGCCCGCGGCGCCGGCCTCGACGAGGCAGGGTCCCTCGCGGTCTACGGGCCGCTCATCCGCCAGTCCCTCGCCAACGCTGAGGCGCTCGGCATCGCGGCGGCGCTCACGGGTCCCTTCGCGCGAGGGGACCGCGGCACGGTCGTCGCTCACCTGGATGCGCTGCAGCGTCTCGCACCGGGCGCGCTCCCTCTCTACAGGACCGTCGCGGAGCGCGAGATCGCGCTCGCCCAGCGTCGCGGCGAGCTCAGTGCAGAAGCCGCTGGATCCCTTCGCGGTTTGCTCGACCCCGCCTGACCCCGGGGCGCCCGGGCCAGCCCGCACGCGGCTTGCAATGGCACGCCGAACCGCTACCATCGCGGACATGCAGAACAGTGTGTCGGCCATCCGCGCGGGCCGGTCGAGAGCCCGGTTCGTACTTCCGCCGGCACACCGGCTCGAGCGCCGGCTGGGGCTCCATCGCCTCTTCCGAACGCCCGGCGCTCGCTCCCCGCAGGCGCGCGCTGCGGCCCGCCGCGCGCCGCTCAAGGCCCTCCGGCACGCGGCACGCGGCCTCTCCTCCGTGGACCTCTCCGAGTCGACGCGCATCGAGGGCGGGGCGCTGACACGTGAGCCGCAGATGCGCTGGTCGCGGGACGAGCGGACCCCTGCGCACAGCGCGGCGCCGTGGCGCGGCTGAAGGCCGCAGCCAGGACCAGGCTTCCCACCGAGCAGGCCACCTCCGCAGGTGGCGTCGTCCTCCGCAGGACCCCGGCTGGAGGCGAGATCGTCCTCGGCAAGCGCCGGCGCGAACGCGACGCCGTCACATGGAGCCTTCCGAAGGGCACTCCCGACGAGGGTGAGACGACGGAGGAGACCGCGCTCCGCGAGGTCGCCGAGGAGACCGGCCTCGGCGTGCGCATCGTGGAACAGGTGGGCGCGATCGAATACTGGTTCGTTCAGCGCGGCACCCGGGTCCACAAGACGGTCCATTACTTCCTGATGGAACCCACCGGTGGCGACCTCGCTGACCACGATCACGAGTTCGATGAGGTCCGGTGGGTCCGCCTTGTCGAAGCGGAGGCGCTGATGAGCTTCGAGACGGAGCGCGAGGTCGTTGCCCGCGCGGCGGTGCTCGCCGGGCTTGCCTCGTGAGGGCGGAAGGCCACGGGCCGGCAGACGAAGTCGCCGCCGAAGTGGGGCCGCTCCTCCGAACCGCGCTCCACGGCCGGCACGTCGCGCTCGGCGCGAAGCTCGTCGGCTTCGGCGGCTGGGAGATGCCGCTCCAGTACGCGGGCATCATCGAGGAGCACCACGCCGTGCGGCAGCGCGCAGGTCTATTCGACCTGTCGCACATGGGCGAGGTCTGGGTGTCCGGGCCCGGCGCGGACGCCGGCCTGGCGTATGCCCTGGTGACCGATCCGGCGCGGCTCGCGGTCGGGCGGGCGCACTACTCGATGTTGTGCACGCCGGATGGCGGCATCATCGACGACCTCATCGTCTATCGCGTGGCCGAGGAGCGGTTCCTCGTGGTCCCCAACGCCTCCAATGCTCCCCTCGTGGCCGATGAGCTGCGCGTGCGGCTGGACGGCTTCGACGCGGCGCTCGACGACGCCTCATCGCGCACCTCCCTGGTCGCGATCCAGGGCCCGGAGGCACGGGCCATCCTGGGTGCGCTGACCGACGTGGACCTCGCATCTCTGCGCTACTACGCCATCGCCGAGGGTCACGCGGCGAGCGTGCCTGCATTCGTCGCCCGCACCGGCTACACAGGCGAGGACGGCTTCGAGCTCTTCGTCGAGCGCGACGAGGCGGGGACGGCGTGGGACGCCCTCCTTGCCGCCGGCGCTGCACGGGGCCTCGTGCCGGCTGGCCTTGGAGCGCGAGACACGCTCCGGCTGGAGGCGGGGATGGCCCTCTACGGCAACGAGCTCGATCGCGACACGACGCCGATGGAGGCCGCCCTCGATCGGCTCGTCAAGTTCGAGAAGGGAGGTTTCGTGGGTCGCGAGGCGCTGGAGCGCGCAGCGGAGGCCGGGCCGCGGAAGCGCCTCGTAGGCCTCGCCATGCGCGGCCGCGGCATCGCGCGCCACGGATATCCGGTCCACCGCCCGGCCGAACCGGCCGCGTGCGGCGTCGTCACCAGCGGCACGCTCTCGCCGACGCTCGGCGAGGCCATCGCGATGGCGTACGTCCCGATGACCGAGTCCGAGCCGGGTACCATGCTCGAGGTCGGGATCCGGGCGACCCGGGTCGCGGCGGAGGTCGTCGCCCTGCCCTTCTACAAGCGAGGAGCGCCAGCGTAGTGGATGTCCCCGACGACCTGCGATACACGCCTGACCACGAATGGGTCCGACTGGATGGCGAGGAAGGCGTGGTTGGCATCACGGCCTACGCCGCGGACGAGCTCGGTGACATCGTCTTCGTCGAGCTGCCGGCGGCTGGCTCGCGGCTCGAGACCGGCGCCGCGTTCGGCGCGATCGAGTCGGTCAAGACGGCGAGCGACCTGTTCGCGCCGCTCGCCGGCGAGGTCGTGGCGGTCAACGACGCCCTGACGTCCCAGCCCGAGCTCATCAACAGCGACCCGTACGGCGACGGGTGGATGCTCCGCGTCAAGGTCGACGACGCCGCGGACGCCGAGCGGCTCGAGGACGCCGCCGCGTACCGGACTCGCATCGGGGCCGCCTGACCCGGATGGCGTACGGCCCTCACACGCCCGATGACCGTGGCCGGATGCTCGCGGCGCTCGGTATCGAGTCGGTCGAGCCCCTCTTCGACGACATCCCTGTCGCCGTGCGTTCGCCCGGGCTCGACCTCCCGCCCGCGCTGTCGGAGCTGGAGCTCGCGAGCCGGCTGACGGCGCTTGCGTCGCGTAACCGGGTCGACCTCGCCAGCTTCCTCGGTGGCGGTGTCTACCGGCATTACATCCCGGCGGCGGTCGACCAGATCCTCTCGCGGGGCGAGTTCTACACGGCTTACACGCCATACCAGCCGGAGATCAGCCAGGGGACCCTCCAGACGATCTTCGAGTACCAGTCGCTCATCGCCGAGCTAACGGGGCTCGACGTCGTCTCCGCATCGCATTACGACGGTGCCGCGGCCACGGCCGAGGCGGCGCTGATGGCCATCCGGGCGACCGGACGTGACCGGATCCTTGCTAGCCGGGCCATCCATCGTCAGTACCTCGACGTCACCCGGACCTACCTTGCTCGCGGCACCCTGCGGATCGACGAGCTGCCCACGCGCGACGATGGGACGACCGACCTCGAGGCGCTGGAGCGGGCGCTCGGCGACCCCGACCGACCCATCGCCGGCGTCCTGCTCGGCCAGCCCAATGCCTTCGGCCTGCTCGAGCCGATGGCTGACGCCGCGCGCCTTGCCCACGCAGCGGGCGCGCTGTTCATCGCCGTCGTCGAGCCGGTCTCCCTCGCGGTGCTTGCCACGCCCGCCGAGTACGGTGCCGACATCGCGGCGGGGGAGGGGCAACCGCTCGGCATCGCGCCCCAGTACGGCGGCCCCTACCTGGGCATCCTCGC
>JACCXQ010000320.1 GCA_013696945.1 Chloroflexota bacterium
TTCCCGGGCGGCCCGAAGAGCCACGCCGTGCGGACCACCCACACCCCCGCCGGGCGGCCAGCGTCTCCGAAGGCGCGCCGCGCCGCTTCCTCGCCGGCGAGCTTGGACGCGCCGTAGGGGTTGAGCGGCGCGGGCGAGTCGTCCTCACGATATCCCTGGCCATCGGTCCGGCGCCCGTCGAAGACCTCGTTCGTCGAGACCACCACGAGTCGCGCTCCTGAGCGCGCGCAGGCCCGTGCCAGCACGTCGGTCGCGTCCCCGTTGCGCCGCATCGCCAGTCCCGGGTCCCGCGCACAGCCGTCCACGTCGGTCCACGCCGCCGCGTGTATCACCAGGCCCGGTGCGTCCCTGTCGAGGAGGCGTTCGGCGGCCGACGGGTCGTCCAGGTCGAACCCAGGGCGGCCCCATGAAAGCGCCCTTTGGCCGCGTGCCGCCAGCTCGCGCACGAGGGCGCTGCCCAGCCGACCCGACGGACCCGTCACCGCTACAGCGGCCCGGACCTCGTCAGCCGGTCGTCGCGGTCGCGAGCCGGCGTCCGTACTGCTGCTCGTAGTAGTCGTCCCAGGCGCGATCCCTGCGCTGACGCCACCAGGCCTCGTGCTCGCGATACCAATCGACGGTCGAGCGGATGCCGTCGTCGAACGCTGTCGCCGGGGACCAGCCCAGCGAGGCGATGCGCTCCCCGGCCATGGCGTATCGGCGATCGTGGCCGGGACGGTCCTCGACCCGCCTGACGAGCGACCACGGGCGCCCGAGGTGGTCGAGGATGGCGCGGGTGACCTCGACGTTGGCGCGCTCGTGCCCGGCCGGGATGTTGTAGATGGACCCGGCCTCGCCGCCGTCCAGGACGGTCGATATCGCGTCGGCATGGTCATCCACGAAGATCCAGTCGCGTCTCTGCTGTCCGTCGCCGTAGAGCGGAAGCGGCTGGCCGTCGATGGCGTTGGTGATGAAGAGCGGAACGAGCTTCTCGGGATGCTGGCGCCGCCCATAGGTGTTCGCGCCTCTCGTGATCACCACGTCGAGGTCGTGAGTCTCGTGCGCCGCCAACGTGAAGAGGTCGCCGGCCGCCTTGGAAGCGGCGTATGGGCTGCGCGGCGCGAGTGCGTCGGTCTCACGGTGTGGGTCGCCCTCGCACGGCCCGTAGACCTCGTCAGTCGATACCTGGAGGTAGCGGCGCCGCCGCCCGTCCGGCAAGGCCGGAGCGGTGCGCACTGCTTCGAGGAGCGCGTGGACGCCTACGACGTTGGTCCGGAGGGCGGCCGCCGGATCGAGGATCGACCGATCGACATGCGTCTCCGCGGCGACGTTGACGACAGCGTCCGCGTCGGCGACGAGCCGCGCCACCGTCTCGGCATCGCAGATGTCGCCCTCCACGAAGCGCAGGCGCGGAGCGAGGCTCTGGTCCGCCTCGACGGCCTCGAGGTTGTCGCGGCCGCCTGCGTAGGTCAGGCGGTCCAGCACGATCATCGAGTCGTCGGTCGAGCCCAGCCGACGCTCCACGAACCGACTGCCGATGAACCCGGCACCGCCGCAGACGAGGATCCTCACGTGGCGGACTCGGACGTATCCGCTCCGGCAGCCTCGGCCGCCAGGCGGCCGGCGGTGAGCAGCGAACCGATCGTCCCCGCATCCGACCAATGCCCTTCGTAGCGCCGCCAGAAGAGCCCGCCGTCCGCGATGTAGTGGTTCAGCACATCGGTGATCTCGAACTCGCCGCGAGCCGACGGCACGAGATGGTCGATGACATCGAAGGCGCCGGCGCGCAGGAAGTAGACGCCGATGGGGATCAGGTCGCTCTTGGGGTGGGCCGGCTTCTCCTCGAAGCCAAGGAGCGCGCCATCCCCATCGAACTCCGCGACCCCGAAGCGCGTCGGGTCGGGTACTGCATAGAGCAGCGTGCCCGCTCCGCAGCCGCTGGCCTCGAACTGGCGCGCCACGTCCGCCAGATCGGGTCCGCGGAGGATGTTGTCACCGAGCACGACGCAGAACGCGTCGTCGCCCACGAAGTCGCGGCAGAGGCCGATGGCGTGGGCGATGCCAAGGGCACCGCGCTGATAGCGATACGTCAGGTCGAGGCCAAGGTCGGCGCCGTCTGCGAGCAGCTCGACGATGTCGCCGATGCTCTTGCCTCCGAGGATGACCATCACCTCGCGGATGCCCATGCCGCGCAGCGTCTCGATCGGGTAGTGGATCATCGGCCGGTCGTAGATGGGCAGCAGGTGCTTGTTCGTCACGCGCGTGAGCGGGTCGAGGCGGGTCGCCGTGCCGCCGGCGAGGATGAGGCCTTTCATCAGCCAGATGGTAGGCCCCTCACCGGACGAGCCGCTCGAACCACCGTTCATAGTCAGCCGCCACGCGCTCCCACGAGTAGCGCTCGGCCGCTCGTGTGCGCGCCCGTTCACCCAGCGCGCCAGCGGCGTCAGGGTCGTCGAGGAGCTCCTGGAGCAAGACTGCGAGCTCCTCTGCGCCTCGGTAATAGAGCCCGGCGTCGCCCAGGACCTCGCGGTGCTCGGGGACGTCGTTGGCCACGATCGCATTGCCGGCGCCCATCGCCTCGACGAGCGCGGGATGGGTGCCGCCCACCTCGGTCGCCTGCACGTAGGCCGCCGCGTTGGAGCGCAGGACGTGGTATCCAGCACCGTAGATCGCGCCGGTGAACCGGACACGGTCGTCGGCAGTCTGCTTCAGCCCCCCGATGTAGGCGCCGGCATACGGCGCGTCGCCGACGATCGCCAGCGGCAGGTCGGTCTTCACGCGCCGGTAGGCATCTATCACGACGTGAGCGTTGTTCTCCGGTTCGAGCCGGCTTACGTACAGCACGTAGCGGCCGGCCGAGAGCCCGAGCCGGCCGAGGGTGCCGTCATCAGCTGTCCGCTGGACCTCCGTCCCGTACGGGAAGTAGTGCGTCCGCCGGCCGTAGGCGCGCAGGTAGTGCTCGGCGATGACGTGTGCATCCGTCACGATCTCCACCGGCAGTCGGGAGGCCGCCCATGCGCAGGCACGGTAGTAGGTCCGACCGGCCAGGCCCCACTTGGCGCGCTGCCATTCGAGCCCGTCGACGTTCAGTACGACGCGGCGACCGGCGAGCCGGAGGACGGCCGTTGCCGGGACGTTCGCCGAGTTGCAGATGTAGACGATGTCGTATCCGCGACCGAGCGCATGGCCGGCGGAGAACAGCGTATGCACCACCGTCTCGAGGTACTTCGAGCGCGGCGCCGGCAGCCGCACGATGCGCATGCCGCGGTGCTCCGTGCACCCTCGAGGCACCCAGCGGTCACGGCCGTACACCGTGACTTCGTGGCCCCTGGCCGCGAGCCGCCACCCGAGCTCCTCGGCGAACGTCTCGAAGCCGCCGTAGCGCGCCGGGACGCCGCGTGTACCGAGGATCGCAAGGCGGAGACGGGAGCTGGCGCGTTTCCCGTCCGCGCGGTCCCGTCCGCCTATCATCGCGGCGATGGTAGAGGGTCGCGACCGGATCCGCGTCGAGTGCGATGCCCACGTAGTCGGGCGGGGATGAGGACGATCAGGGCGCTCTCCGAGTCGGTCCGCGTCGCCTTCCCGCCGCTGGAACGCACATGGCCGCTGATCCGCCGGCGAGGCGCTACTCCTGCCGTGGCGGTGTCGTGACAGCGCGGAAGCGCACGCTCATGCCCGCGCCGACGTCGAGGGAGACATGTCAGGCATGCGGGTCCCACGGGCTACCGATCCGCCTCACGGCGGGCGACGAGAGCTGGCGCCCGCGTGGCTGCCCCCGCTGCGGGTTGCGCTGGCTCGCATCGCCTCCTACCGGCGAGGCGCTCCTCGAGCTCTATCGCTCCGGTTTCTATGAACAGCGAGCGCCACGTGCTTCGGCGATCGTGATGACGCTTCACCGACTGAACAGCCGGTTACGCCTGATGACGCTGCGGGAACAGCGTCCGGGACGCATGCTCGACATCGGCTGTGGGAAAGGGCACTTCCTGGCGGCTGCGAGGGAGGCCGGGTGGGACGTCCGTGGGGTGGACCTTTCCGCTGAAGCTGTCGACTACGCGCGGCGGACCTACGGATTGGACGTCCGGGTGGGCGACGTCGCCGATCTGGACCTAGATGAGCGATTCGATGCGGTCACGCTCTGGCATGTGCTGGAGCACGTCGCGGACCCTGGGGCCCTGATCGAACGATCGCGCTCGCTCCTCGGTCCCGGCGGACGCCTTGTGATCTCGGTGCCGAATGCGGCGAGTCTCCAGGCCCGGCTCGCGGGTGTCCATTGGCTCCATCTCGACATCCCGCGTCACGTCTTCCACTTCGATCTGCGATCCATCCATGCGCTGCTCGTCGGGCGCGGGTTCGAGATCGAGCGACACGACACGTTCTACCCGGAGATGGAGCTCGCCGGGCTGGTGCAGTCGGTGCTGAACGCGGCGGGAGGCGAGCGCGACCTGATCTACCGGTTCCTGAAGCAGGATCCGACCGTCGCGCTGAACGGTCGGGTCGCGACCGCCTTGGTCGCCGCTGGTCTCCTCATCCCGGGCGCAGCCGCATGGTCACTTGTCGCCCCGCTCCTCGACACTGGAGCGAGCCTGCAGGTCGTGGCCCGGCCGGTCTGATGGATGCATTCGCCGGGGTCGCTGCATGACGGTGCTACGGGGGTCCGTCGTGCTTTCAGTCGGAACAGCCATCTATCAGGGTTCCCGGCTGTCATTGGGGCTCGTGGCGGCCGCCGTCCTGGGACCCGCGGTCTTCGGGCTCTGGGTACTGCTCCTCTTGGTGGTCCAGTTCAGCGGTTTCCTGGGCTTCGGTATCGCGAACGGCGCCGGCCGGGAGCTGCCCTATCTCCGAGGCGCAGCACGTGAACAGGACGCCGCCCGGACCGAAGAAGCCGCGACCGCGGCGACCCTTGCGCTCGCCGGTCTGGCCGCCGCGGTCGGCGTGGTCGCCGGTGCCCTGATCCTCCCGATGACCATGCCCGACCGGGTCATGGCGATCGCGCTCCTGTCTCTCGTGATGTTCCTTCAGCAGCTGGTCCTGTGGCAACAGGTCTCCCTTCGATCGTCGTTCCGCTTCGGGGCCACGGCTCTCCAGCTTGCGACGACGGGGATCGTGCTGCTCATCGTCGGGCTCCTCGTTTTGCCGATGGGGCTCACTGGCCTCCTCGTCGCATTGCTCGCCGCGTCCGTGGCGGGTCTGTCGGCCGCCCGGCTCGCGAGCCCAGTGCGCGGCGTTCGGCTCCGGTGGGACCTGGATGCGATCCGTGGACTGGTCGCCATCGGCTTCCCCATCCTGCTCGCCGGCCTCCTGTTCGCACTCCTCACGACGGTCGATCGGTGGCTCGTCCTTGGGTTCCTGGGGGTCGACGCAGTGGGCGTCTACGGGATCGCCGGCATGTTCGTGAGCGGCCTTCTCCTGGTGCCCGCGGTCCTCGGCCAACAGTTCTATCCGGCCCTTTCCTTCTCCCACGGATCGGGCCGTGGGCTGCCGGATCTGATGGGCGACGCAGCTCGCCAGGGTCGCATGACCGGGTGGATCGTCGTCGCTCTAGGCGTCCCGGGTGCCATCGTCGCGATCGTCGCGATCCCGGCGTTCTTGCCGGCATACTCGGAAGCTGTCGCACCGATCGCCGTCGCGACCGTGGGCGTCGTCGCGTACGCGTTCAGCTCGGGCTATGGGAACCTGCTCAACACGATCGGTGCCCACTGGACATATCTGAGGCTTCAGTCGGCCGCGCTCATCCTGGACCTGGTTGCGGCGTCGCTCGCTCTCGCAGCCGGCCTGCGCCTGCTGGGTGTCGCGGTCGCCTTCGCCGTGAGCATGCTGGTCTACGCGGTCCTGCTCGCCGGGGCGGCCGATCGAGCCACACGATCGGCCATCCCGACCCGGTGACGCCGCGTGACTGAAGCGATCCTCCTGGTCGGTGTCGCGCTTGCCATCGCGACCGCCGTCGCGATGGTGAGGCCGGGATGGCGCATCCCGGCTCTGGCGTTCGGCCTGTTCGCCATCCCGGGGAACGTCGACGATCTGATGCCGCAGATGACGCTCGACCCGCACGCCATCGCGTTCAACACGGCGCCCGCGGTGTCGTTCGTCGATGTGCTCATCCTGCTGGCCGTCGTGCTCACGATGCGGGATCGTCCGGACGTGCGTGGCTGGAGCCGCATCATGGCCATCGCGGTCGTCGTCGCGGTCGCGGCGACCGCCACGTCCATCGTCGCCGCGTGGAACGGCGTCGAGCCACTTGCTGCGGTCCGTGGCATCGCGGTCTTCGCGCGGATCTCCGCGCTGCTGTTCATCGCCGCCGGGACAGCCGGGTCGTGGCGGGTGGACGACCTGTGCCGCGCGGTGGGCGTTGGCGTCGTCGCCTTGCTTGCCAACGGCGTGTACACGACAGCGAGCAGCGACCTGCCACGGTTCACCGCGGCGACATTCGGACGGAACAGCCTTGCTTTCGCCCTGGTCGCGGCGGCAGTCGTGGTCGCGGGCTTCTGTTTCGAGCGATGGTGGCGGTCGGGACGCGCCCGAGCCGACGCACTCGCGGCCGCCCTCGTCGCGGGCGCGGCACTTTTGGGAGCCCTCGCGACCGGCACGCGCATGGCGCTTGTGCTGTTCGGGCTCGCGATCGTCGTGGCCATCCTGCACGCGAGAGGCCGATCCTTGCGCGCGGTGACGAAGCCCGTCGCGTTCACGGCGCTCGCGGTGATGCTGGTCGCGGCAGCGGCGGTCGTCGGCACGGCTGGCGGAAGCCGCACCCTGTCGTTCCTGACCGGTGCCGGCACCGGGAGCGGGTCGCTCCTCGATCCGAACGTGATCCCCGGCGATCCCGAGGTCCAGTCACGCACCGAGTTCTGGAGCTTGGCTGTGCGGATGACAACCGACAGTCCTTTGGCCGGCGTGGGTCCATTCCAGTGGAACGTCGAGCGATACGCCATCTCTCCCGAGACCCCCGTCGTGGTCGCGGACCCGCACAACGCATACCTTCAGATCGGGGCCGAGTTCGGGCTGATCGTCCTCGTCGCCTACGTCGCGCTTCTCGTGACACTGCAGCTGACCATCCACTGGCGTCTCTGGCGGTGGACCCGACACGGACCAGCTCCCTGGACCGTGATCGGGATGGTCGCCGCGACAGCCATCTACCCTTTCGCGGAGGTGACCAACTCCCATCTCTTCAACGTCCGCATGGGCGCCTTCTGCTGGCTGGTCATGGCGAGCGCCTTCGTTCTCGTCGGCCGGCTGGACGATCACCGGGAGGGGTCGGCGCTCGACGACCGGACGCCATGAGCCACGAGACAGCGGCTATCGACCACGAGGTCGCGCTGGCATGGGCGGAGCGGGTCGCCGAGCAGTGGACGCTCGATGCCTCCGGACGGGACACCCTGGTGGTCGAAGGGCTTCCGATGCGATGGCCTCTTCGGGTGGAGGTCTTCAACGTCCTTCGACGCCTCGCGATCGCGCAGCTTGGCGGATCCGACCCTTCAGGCAGCGGAACGACCCTGATGCTCAAGCGCTTCGGACTGGATCGAGCGGCCCGCGCGGCCGGAGTGCGTCTGGCGCGGCTGCCATCCGCCGAACCTGCGCGAGGCGGCGCCGACCGCCCGGTGGTCTTCATCTCGGAGATGGCCACCCCGTCCACGCTCGACCAGCTGCTACTCGTAGCCCGACACCTTCCGGCGGCGCTGGTCGTCCCACTCGTCGCTGACCCGCGCGCGGCATCCCCGTGGCGCTCCGCTGGACACACCCCGGTCAGCGCGAAGCTCGCGTGGCCGGACGAACGACGCATGCTTCGCAAGATGGGGGTTCACGTAGCCGACGCGTGGCGCGACGCCCGTACCTCGTTGGCGCCGCCTCGTTTACAGGACCATGACGTCCGGGCACCCTTCCTGAGGGCCGTCGCGCCACTGGTGACCAGGAGTGGCCCGTGGCTCTGGGCCGAGCGCGCAGCCCTCGAGATCGCGTTCGAGCGGCTCCGTCCTCGGATCGTGGTCATGGCCAGCGACCAGCACCGCATCGGCTGGTTGGCAAGTCGGGTGGCGGGCCAGATGGCCATCCCCAGTGTGGTGCTCCAGCACGGGCTGCCACAGGGACGGACCGGGTATGTGCCGGTCGTCGCGGACCATGTCGCGGTCTGGAGCGAGGCATCACGGGAGTGGTTCCTGGGCGAGGGGACGCCGGCCGCGCGGCTGGTCGTGACGGGCAGCCCGAGGCTCGACGGTCTCGTTCGGGTCGCCCGCGCACGGGAGAGAGCCAGCGAGCGAGGCCGTGGCGGTAGGCCCCAAGTCCTGCTCGCGCTGAGCCCCGGCGCGACGGAGCCTAACGAGCGGGTACTACGACTCGTCCTCGATGCGTCGAAGGACCTGCCCCAGGCTCGTCTCGTCGTCAAGCTGCACCCCGGGAGCGGTGACTGGCGGTTCGTGCGCCGCGAGGTCGCACGGCTCGACGATGGCGTTCGATCGCGGGTCCGCATCGCGCATCGCGAACCGCTGGCGCCTCTGCTGTCGTGGGCGGACGTCACGGTCGTCCTGCGTACCACCGTGGCGCTGGAATCGCTCGTTGCGGGCACGCCGGTGGTGGCGGCCGATGTCGGTGTCCCGTCCATCGCCGACCTGGAGCTGCGCGACCTGGACCTGGACCGAGCCGGGACCGCGACCGATCTGGCAGCACTCGTGCGCCGCCTCGCGGATCCGGATGAGCGACGAGCCTGGCTGGAGATCCGACGCGACCGGATCGAGCGACTCGCCGGCCCGGCCGACGGTCGCGCGGCTGAGCGGATCGCTCAGCTGTTGCTCGGTGCAGCACCTGGCTGAACGCGTTCGCCCTGCTCGACCAGGTCCCAGCTGAGCGGCGTCCCCGCCCCGATCGTGCGTGCCGCCCGTGCCCCCAGGACCTCCGGGAGGTGGCGCGTGTGGAGTCCGTGGCCCGGTCGGATCGAGCGGACGTTCGAGGTCGTGAACGCTTCACCGGCCTCGACATCGGCGACCACGAAGAGCGACCGCCGAAGGATGCGGCTGCCCACCTCGGACGGGCTGGGGTCGTAGCGCTGCTGACCCAGCGCACGTTCGGCGGAGCGGATGGCATCGACCATGGCCGCGAACTCGGTGGCCTCGGTGGAGAAGCCGGAGTCCGGTGTCTCCTCATCGCGCGTCAGGGTCAGGTGCTTCTCGATGATGGCGGCGCCAAGGCTGACCGCGACAACCGGCGCGAGGCTGCCCATCGTGTGGTCGGAGAGCCCGACGGGAAGGCCCAGTCGCTCCGCGAGGTGCGGGATCGTG
>JACCXQ010000018.1 GCA_013696945.1 Chloroflexota bacterium
CGGATGCCGATCTTGCGCCCCGAGGGGTGGGCGATGATGTCGACGTTCGGGTTCCGGAGTGCCGTCATGTAGCGCTCCATGAGCTGCTTGCGCGGCTGTCTCCGGCCCACATGGAGTGACGCGATGACCACGTCGAAGCGGGCAAGGAGCGCGTCGTCGTAGTCCAGGCGGCCGTCCGTTCGGATCTCCATCTCACACCCGTGCAGCAGGCGAAAGCCGCTCGCGTGTGCACCATGGGGAGCGCCGCCCCCCGACTCCTCCCGCGCGAAGCGCTCGTTCAGCTCGGCGATGATCCGGCGCTGCTGCTCCACGCGTGTCGGGTCCAGCCCGTTCGCGATGGTCAGGCTCTGCGAGTGGTCGGTGAGGACCTGGTAGGCGTAGCCGCGGCGACGGGCAGCGTCGGACCATGCGTCGATCGGCTTGCTCCCGTCCGACCAATCCGAATGCGTGTGGCAATCGCCCTGGAGGTCCCCGAGATCGACGAGGAGGGGCAGTGTGCCGGCCGATGCCGCCTCGATCTCGCCGCGGTCCTCGCGCAGCTCCGGCTCGATGAACGGCAGCCCCAGGAATCCGTAGACCTCCGCTTCCGTGGCGAAGGTCCGACGTTCGGCGGCTTCACCCTCCGCCGGTTCCCCGTCGTCGCCGATACGCACGAAGCCATGCTCGGAGAGGCTCCATCCGATGTCCCGCGCGAGCTCGCGGAGCCGGACGTTGTGCTCGGCCGAGCCGGTGAAATGGACGAGGTAGGTGCCGGTCCGGCCGGTCGGCATCGTCATCACGTCGAGCTGGGGGCCGCGCATCAGCTGAACGGTCGTCCGATGCTGGCCCAAACGGCCGCCGTGACCGCCGACGCGTTCGACCGCGGCAAGTCCATGCACCACCTGGATCAGCTCGACCGGGCGATCGGTCTCCACCAGCAGGTCCAGATCCCCGACCGTTTCGCGACGACGCCGGAAGGAGCCGGCCGCCACGACCTCGCTGACCCCGGGCGCTCCCTCGAGCAGGCTTTCAAGCCGGGAGAGGATCTCGTGAGCCTGGCCGAGGCGCATCCGGCGAGGCGGCCGCCGGCGCAGCTGCTCGAGCCCGTCGAGGATCTTCTTCTCCGTTCGCTCGCTGATCCCGCGGACCGCGCGGAGGCGCCCCTCCCGCGCGGCGACCTCCAGCTCATCGAGCGTGGCGATGCCCAACCCGCGCCACAGGTCGCCGGCCGTGCGCGGCCCGAGTCCCGGGACGGCGAGCAGCGTCACGAGCGATGGCGGCACGTCCCGCCTGAGCCGCTCGTAGAAGCGGAGCCTGCCCGTGTCGGCCAGCTCGTCCAGCTTGTCGGCGATCGCGCGGCCCACCCCCGACAGCGCGGGCGGTTCGCCGCGCCGGAACGCCGCTGCGATGTCGACGGGGCTGTGCGCGATCGAGTCGGCCGCCCGCCTGTAGGCGCCGACCTTGAACGGCATCTCCCCCTGGAGCTCGAGCATGTCCCCGATCTCGTAGAAGATCCGCGCCAGCTCGTCGTTGCGCAGGAGTGGCACCTCATCGCCGCGCGAGGCACGCGGGCGTGTCTCGTACGGCGGGTCGTCCGGGTCCACCGCCACGACTTCCTGAGGCGCCGGCGCCGGCGAGTCCGCCTCGCTGATGTCACCGTCGGCGGGCTCCACGGCCGCCACGGGCTCCACGGGCTCCACGGGCGCCGGTGGCCCCGCATCGCGCTTGGCACGCGGCGGCGCCGAGCGACGCGCTCTCGGCGCGGGTGGACTCACGCAGCCTCCACACGGTCGCGGCCGCGTCGCTTGGCCAGGTAGAGCGCACGGTCGGCGCGCTCGATGAGCTCCGGCATCGCCATATCCGCCTCCCCTGCCACCGCCACGCCCACGGAGACGGTCACGGAGTGCTCGATGCCCAGCCGCTCGCCCGGGATCGCGGCGACCGCGGCACGGACGCGCTCCGCGACCTCGACCGCCTGTGTCGAGCTGGCGCGCCGAAGGATGACCGCGAACTCCTCGCCGCCGTAGCGGGCCGGCGTGTCCTCCGCCCGCACCGTGGTGTAGATGACACCGGCCACGGCGCGCAGGACCGCATCACCCGTCGCGTGGCCGTAGCGGTCGTTGAGCTTCTTGAAGCGGTCGATGTCGATCATCAGGATCCCCACATCGTCGCCGGAACGCCGATGCGGCCGGACGACCGAGATGAGCTCGTCGAAGTAGCGCCTGTTCGGGAGCCCGGTCAGCGCGTCGATGTTCGCACGGGCCTCCGCTTCCTCGAGCGCGAACGCGCGAGCGAATGCAGCAGAGACCTCACCGGCGGCCCAGACCAGGAGCCGGCGATCCTGGTCGCTCCAGCTGTCGCGGGTCCGTTTGGAGAGGATGAGCGCGCCGACGAAGCCACGTTCGGCGATGAGCGGCGCGGCCAGCGTGAAGGGCAGCCCGTAGCCCGACCGGACGCGCCGCGTCACTTCGTCGGCAGCTTCCTGGAAGCGAAGCGTCGCCTGCACGCGTGGTGGCCCGTCCCGGGGGGTCGCCGCCGTGGCAGGAGGCTCGGCTGGATCGCCCAGGATGTCGGGCCGGAGCAGCGTCCGCGATTCCGGCACGGCAGCGCTGGCGGACACCAGCGTGACCTCGAGCGTCCCGTCCGCCTGCGTCTGCCTCGCGACCACGACATGGTCGGCTCCGGAGCTGAAGCGCAGCTCATCGACGATCGCATCGACGACCGACCCGGGCGACACGGTGCGCGAGAGGCCTTGGAGGATGCGCGTGAAGCTCTCCTCTCGAGCGGCGCGCCGCCGGCTGCCGGGCCCGCCAGGCCGCCGGAGCAGCACGACCGCCACGAGCGCCGCGACGACGACCGCCTGGAGCACCTCGAGCGCGGTCGGCGCACCTTCGAGCAGCGCCGCCGCGGTGATCCCCGAGAGCAGCACGAGCAAGATGCCCAGCACGACCCGGGATCGCGCCGGCCGCCGCTCCCGTCCGCTCTCCGCGGCCGAGGGGATAGGGGCGATCTCCCGGTCGGTCACGTCACGACGAGCATGCCGGGCGGCCGCCGACCTGTCCAGCGCGCTACACTCCCGGCGGCCCGGTGGGACGAACGTCCCGGCCGGCCGGCCCAGCACGCACCGGAGGCTCCACCGCGTGGAGAACGGACCGAGTACCGGCGGCGCCCCAGGCGCCGACGGTCGCGATGGGACCCGAACCGCCGCACCGGAGCAGCGCGACTAGCCGAGCGCGCGACCCGCGGCGGAGCGGTCCGCCAGAGGTGGTTACGCGATGCTCTACCTGAGTCAGGCCATCGGCCGGCCGGTGCGTGACCGGCAGTCGGACCAGATCGGCAAGGTCGCCGATCTCATCGTGGCGTTGGGCAGCCCCTACCCGCCGGTGACCGGCCTGGTGATGACCAGCGGACGCCGGCGCACGTTCCTGCCGTGGACCAGCGTGGACTCGTTCGACGCGGCAGGCGCCACGCTGGCGACGCATACGCTCGACATCGACCGCTTCGAGCAGCGACCGAACGAGCTGCTCCTGTTCCAGGATCTCCAGGACAAGCAGATCGTGGACATCGACGGGCGCAAGGTCGTGCGCATCAACGACCTGCGGCTCGACCACATCGAGGGCCGCCTCCATCTTGTCGCCGTCGATGTCGGCGCGGCGGGCCTGTTGCGCAGGCTCGGCATGGAGGGACCGTTCCGGACCATCGCCCGGAACCTGCGCCTTGGCGTGCCCGAGCGCTACATCGACTGGGAGGACGTCGACCCGCTGGAGAGCTCGATCGCCTCGATCCGCCTGCGCGTGCCGCATGCCGGCCTGCGCGAGCTCCATCCCGCGGACCTCGCGTCGATCATCGACGAGCTCGCGCCGCGGGATCGTGCAGGCATCCTCGCCGCACTGGACGATGAGGCGGCCGCGGACGCCATCGAGGAGATGGAGCCCGATACCCAGGTCGAGGTTCTCGAGGACCTGGCGCCCGAGCGCGCCGCCGACATCCTCGAGGAGATGAGCCCCGACGACGCGGCCGATCTCGTCGCCGATCTCTCCGAGGCGGCCCGGCGCGAGATCCTCCCGCTCATGGAGCGCGACGAGGCGGAAGAGGTGGCGCAGCTCCTGGGCTATCCCGAGGACTCGGCCGGCGGGATCATGACCACCGAGTTCGTCGCCATCCCCGAGACGCTGACGGCCATCCAGACCATCGAGCGTCTTCGTGAGCTCGAGCCGGACGCCGAGACGATCTACTACATCTACGTGGTCGACGACGACGGGCGGCTGACGGGCGTGCTGTCGCTGCGCGACCTGATCGTCGCGCGGCCCGATGCGGCCGTCCGCGACTTCATGATCCCCGAGCCTGTCGCGGTCGGGCTGCTGACAGACCACGAGGAGGTCGCCCAGGTCGTCGCGCGCTACAACCTGCTGGCCGTGCCGGTGGTCGACGACGAGAACCGGCTGGCCGGCATCGTGACCGTGGACGACGCCATCGACACCGTGCTGCCCACGGCGTGGAAGCGGCGCCTGCCGAAGCTGTTCAGCCGGACCGGCGGCTAGGGTGCAGCGACCGTCGCTCGGCCGGCGGCCGGACGCGACGCGAGCGCCGCGGTCGCGGCGGCTGCCCGCCCCTCCCCGGATCGGAGCGCTGGCACGCCTGCGCGACCGCATCGAGAGCCGCGAGTTCCTGCGGCTGCGCATCCGCTTCCGGCGCCGGCGGTTCCTGGCCTTCCTCGCTGTCCTCGGCCCGGGCCTCATCGCCGGGATCGTGGGGAACGACGCCGGCGGCATCACGACCTACTCGGTCCTCGGCTCACAGACGGGCTACCTGCTGCTGTGGCTCTTCCCGATCACGATCGTCGTCCTGGCGGTCGTGCAGGAGATGGCGGCGCGGCTCGGCGTGGTCACCGGACAGGGCCTGTCGGATCTCATCCGTGACCGGTTCGGCGTCCGCTGGACGGCTTTCGCGATGCTGGTCCTGCTCATCGCGAACGTGGCCAACACGATCGCCGAGTTCGCGGGCGCGTCGGCCGCGCTGGAGATCTTCAGCGTGCCCCGGCTGGTCACGGTGCCCGTCGTCGCGGTGGCCATCTGGGCGCTCGTCATCTTCGCCAGCTACCGGGCCCTCGAGCGCATCTTCCTGTCGATCAGCCTCGTCTTCCTGACCTATGTCGTGGCGGCCTTCGTGGGCCGGCCCGACTGGGCGGAGGTCGGCCGCGCGTTCATCCAGCCCAGCCTTGATGTCCCCGGGATGCCGCTGGCGGCGACGCTGCTGCTGGCCGTGGCCGTCGTTGGCACGACCATCACCCCGTACATGCAGTTCTACCTCCAGTCGGCCGTCGCGGAGAAGGGCATCGACGAGGAGGAGCTGCGACTCGAACAGGCTGACGCCGTGGTGGGCTCGGTCTGGACGAACGTCGTCGCGGTGTTCATCGTGGTGGCCACGGCGAGCGCGCTGTTCGGCAGCGGGATCGCGCTCGAGACGGCGGGCCAGGCAGCAGAGGCGCTACGCCCCGTGGCAGGCGACCTGTCGAGCACGCTCTTCGCCGTCGGCCTCTTCGGAGCGAGCGTGCTGGCGGCGACGATCATGCCGATCAGCACCGCGTACGTGATCTGCGAGGCGTTCGGTTGGGAGTCGGGGGTAGGCAAGCCGTTCCGCGATGCGCCCGCGTTCTTCCTGATCTACACGTTCGTGCTGTTCTTCGGCGCCGCGGTGATGCTGCTGCCGGGATTGGACCTCATCGGGCTGATCGTCGCGAGCCAATACCTCCAGGGACTGCTGCTCCCGGTCGTCCTCATCTTCATGTTCCTACTGGTCAACGACCGCCGACTCCTGGGCAGGCACGCGAACGGACGGCGACGGAACATCCTCACCGGGGTGGCCATCGGCCTTGTGATCCTCCTCGACGTCACTCTGCTCGGCGTGCAGGTGCTCGGCGCTCTCGGGGTACGGATCGGGTAGGCCCGCGGGCGCGGCAGCCCTGGCGCGCGGCAGCCCTGGGTGCGGCGGCAGCCCTGGCGCGCGGCTCCGCGATCGGATCTTCGGGCAGATGCTCGCCACGCGGGCAGTAGCGCGGGGTTCGGCCACTGGTCACCCCGTCCACCGAGCCGTCTCCAACGTCGCGTGAGAGCGCCCGTCTGTCGCCGCGGGCCTGGGGCGGGATAGGTTCGGCCCTACGCTCAGCAGGCGCGCACTCGGCCAGATAGCCACCGACCAAGATGGCCCTGTGGCCATCCTGCGCACATCAGGCCGCCGGGAGCGCCTCAAGGAGCCGGTGGTGACCGCCGCACGTGCACATGGCCAGTAACGCGGCGATGAGTCGCAGTTAGTGCCCGTGACGCGAGAACTTGGCCGGAGCCGGGCAGATGGTCGGGTGAGGCCCCGCGCTCTTGCCCGCGCATCGCCCCTTATGCATGGATGCGCATGGACGGGCGGCCGGCGGCTCAGAGCAGGCGGGACGGTACCGTCGGGGAGGCGAAGGCCTCGTCGAAGGTGGCGATCCAGTCGCAGCTCGCCTGCAGCGCAGTCGCGGCAAGGATCGCGTCAGGGATCCGGCGCGCGGATGACCGGATGGTCCACTCCAGCGCGCCGACCACATGAGCCCGGTCGGCGTCCACCAATCCGACATTGCTTCGGGAAAGGAAACCGATGATCGCCCGGGCCAGATCCGAGTTCGAGTGGCCCATGCTCGTCCGCAGACCGTGGATCGTCTCGAGCAGCACGACTCCTGACAGCACGAGCATCCGATCCCCTTCGATGAGCCGTGCCGCCGCCAGGGCGCGGGGCGGATCCTCC
This sequence comes from Chloroflexota bacterium, assembly GCA_013696945.1. Classification (GTDB taxonomy): domain Bacteria; phylum Chloroflexota; class Limnocylindria; order Limnocylindrales; family CSP1-4; genus Palsa-1032. The sequence continues at coordinate 6,757 of JACCXQ010000018.1, forward strand.
TCCGCCAGATAGCGGATCAGCACACTCGTGTCGAGGAAGACCCGTTCGCTCACCCTTCCACCGTCTCGCGATGGCGACGGCTGTCCGCCTCGAGCGCCTCCATGATCTCCGCCGTCCGCGCCGCCCGTGCCTCCTCCTTGAGGGCCTCCCAGTCCGTGATGGGCTCCGTGCCGGGCTTCTTCAGGATGCCGAGCAACGAACGGTCGTGGGGTTTGGGCATGAAGTAGACGACCAGGCGACCGTCCTCCACCCACTCCACGGCTCGGTCACCGGGCTGTATACCCAACTGCTCGCGGACGTTCTTGTCGATGGTGCTCTGGAATCGCTCGCCCACTACGTTCGACATATCCTGGCCCCAGCGTACTGATTCGAGCGATGAGTATGAAGAGACCGATCGGGTAGGTCGATCGGGCGTGCTCGTACGCCACCGTCATAGGACGACCGGCGGGCCGAAGGAGATGAATCGATCGAAACTGCCGAAAGGCACGCTGGACATCAGCAGCGTGAGCGGCGGATCGATCCGGAAGCCACGCTCGAGCAGGTGGCGCATCGCGACCTCGTTGATCGCAGGGACCTCGAACGAGACGTTGTCCATGCCCAGGGCATGGGTGCGGCCCTCGACGTGAAGCAGGATAGGGGGCTGGTCGGCCGCCTCCAGGGCCGCGATGGGCCCTTGCCCGGCCCGACTGACGAAGGCGAACCCGACCGGGCGGCCGCCGCGGCTGTACAGGTAGGCCTCGCGGTGCTCGAAGAGCCATGGGTAGTCCGCGTGCCGCGGATGACCCAGGACCGACTCCTCGATCGCCGCGAGCTCTGCCACGTCATCGAGGGTGGCCGGACGGACCTCCAGCTCTCCAGCATCGGCAGGCCGCGGTATCGCGGACAGCGAGATGATGGGAAAGCGTGCCACGGTGCCAGCGCGGTAGTAGCGGGCCATCGCCCGCATATCGGTCGTAGCGATGATGGCCCGCACCTCCCCGCGTCCGGACGGAAAAGCCAGATCGATCAGGCGCCCTCCCAGCCCGGCCGACTGCTGTCCCGGACGGACGAAGAGCTCGGATAGCTCGAAGAGACCGCCGCGCTCCACCGAACGGGCGTAGCCGACCAGCGAGCCATCGGACGGATCCTCGGCGACCCACCACTCCGCGGCGTGCACCCCCAGGTGGCCGATCAACGGCTCCATCTGCCCCCAGAACGTCTCCGGATCCAGGTTCCACTCGATGCCCTGCCGCACGAACAGGTCCTGCATGGCCGCCATCAACACATCGAACGCGGGGCGTGAGTCAGCGGCTGTCCCGCGCCGGATGGTGATCTCCGAGGTGGTCACTGCCTGATCCTCGTTGTCGTGACGCGGTCCGTC
>JACCXQ010000110.1 GCA_013696945.1 Chloroflexota bacterium
GGAATGGACCCCGTACGTGTAGCCACGGTCCTCGCGCAGGAGCTGGTTGAGGCGCGAGCTGAACTGCCCGCCGAGGATCGTGTTGAGGACGCTCACCGCGTGGAAGTCCGGCGTCGAGCGCGGGATCCCCAGGTGCCCGATCCGCACCTCGGATTGCGGGGAGCCCGGACGGTCGACGACCACGACGCGCGAGCCGGCGTTCGCGGTCGTCGGGTACGACGGATCCGATGATGCCGCGGGCTGCCACGCGTCGAATGCCGCCTCCACGAGCTGTGGGACCTCGAGGCCGGTCAGGTCACCGGCAATGACGAACGTGGCGCCGCTCGGGTCGGCCAGCCGCGCGTGGGTCGCGAGGACCGCCGTCCGGTCCAGCTCGGGGACCGTCACTTCCGTTCCGGCCAGCGGACGGCTGTACGGCGTAGCAGCGTCATACACGATCTCGGGGAACACGCGTTCGATCCGCCGCCGTGGGTCGGCGCGCGCCTGCATCAGGTCGTTGACACGCTCATCGCGCAGCCGATCGACCTCGGACTCGGGGAAGCCCGGCTCGAGCACTACCTCCGCGAGCAGCGCCAAGGCCTGCGCGAAGCGCGAGCGCGGGACGCTGATCCCGGCGACCAGGCTCTCCCAGCCAGCCTCCGCCTCGAGGTCGGCCCCCAGCCGCTCCGTCGCCTCGATGAGCTCGATGGCGTCGCGCCGCGCCGTCCCCTCCGTCATCGCGCGCGCCGTCAGCACGGTGACACCCGCTCGGTCGCGAGGCTCGATCGCGGCGCCACCGGGGAACACGAGCTGAGCATTGAGCAGCGGCCGCCCGGGCAGATGCGCCGTGATGACCGTGAGCCCGTTGGCGATACGGACCCGCTCGAACGCGGGGAACCGGTACTCGCGGGGTGGGCCGGGTCGGGGCCTGATGTCGAGGATCGCCAGCGGGCCTGCCGTCGGGACCGGTGTCGGCGGTGCGTCCGCCTCGGCCTCGCGCAGGTCCGCATCGGTGATGACGACCGCCGACGAACGCTCTTCTGCGATCAGAGGATCGCCCGCCGTATCGACCGTCACTGGCCCATCCGCAGCGGATCCCGCCAGCGGATCGTCCATCGATGGGTCGATGGGGTCGTGAAGGTCGCTCACGCGGCTTCCTCGAGCCCTGCCAGCGGCACGTAAGTGATGACCGCGCGGTTGTCTGACCGGAAGACGCTCGCCGCGGCATCGCGGATGGCTTCCGGATCGACCGCCAGGTAACGCCCCAGCTGCTCGTTGATCAGCTCGGGACGATCGAAGTAGGTGGCGTACATGGACAGTCGATCGGCGACCTCGTCGACGCGCCCGAGGGCCGCGAGCTCGGCCGACTCGACGAGCGCGCGGGCACGGTCCAGCTCGTCGTCAGTGACCCTCTCGTGGGTCAGCCGTTCGAGCTCCTCGAGAAGGGCCGCCTCGACCGTGGCCGCGTCGCTCTCTGGACGCGCCGTGACCCAGCCGGCGTAGATCGACGCCCCGGACACGAGCGGGAGTGCGAAGGCCGTGACGTCCTGGGCGATCCGGCGGTCCCGGACGAGCGTCCGGTGGAGCCGGCTGCCCCTGCCTCCGGCCAGGATCTGTGAGGCCATCTCGAGTGCATCGAACTCGGGCGTCCCGAACGGCGGCATCCGAAAGCCGACATGCACGCGCTCGAGCGGGACACGGTCGGGGACGATCTCGCGGATCTCCCTGCCGATGACCGGCTCGATGGCAGGGTCGGGCCGCTCCGGGAAGGCACCGGCCGGAGCGATCGGCCCGAAGAATCGCTCCGCAGCGTCGAGCGCAGGCCCCTCATCGATGTCCCCGACGATCGACAGTACCGCGTTGTCCGGCGCGTACCAGGTCCGGAAGAACGCAACGACGTCTTCGACGCTTGCCGCGTCGAGATCCTCCATCGAGCCGATCGGCGTGTGGTGGTAAGGATGTCCGGTCGGGAACACGGCCGCCATGAGCTTCTCGTAGAACGAGCCGTACGGGCGATTGTCGTACGACTGCCGCTTCTCGTTCTTGACCACCTCGCGCTGGTTGTCCAGGTTGTCCTGACTGAGCGCGTCGAGCAGTGTCGCCATGCGGTCCGCCTCGAGCCACAGCCCAAGCTCAAGCTGGTGGGAGGGAAGCGTCTCGAAGTAGTTGGTCCGATCGAAGAACGTCGTGGCGTTGTTGACCCCGCCCGCGCCCTGCACGATGGCCATGTGCTCGGCCTTCGCCACGTGGCGCGAGCCCTGGAACATGAAGTGCTCGAACAGGTGTGCGAAGCCCGTCTTCCCGGGCACTTCGTGCTTCGACCCGACGTCATACCAGAGGTTGATGGCCACGACGGGGGCGATCCGATCCGCTGCCACGATCACGCGGAGGCCGTTCTGGAGCCGGCGCTCGCTGTATCGCACGACGGGCAGGTCTGGATCGGAGGCGCGCCCGGGGGACATGCCTCTGATCGTACCAGCGGGGGTCGCATCGGCGGCCGGCGCGCCCGTTGCCGAGGGGTCGGTACTTGACACTTCGCGACGCTCGTGTTAGAAATCCATCTAACGTCAGTTAGGGAGGTATGAAGCAGTGGCTCGCACGACATCCGAGGGCCGACGCCGCGGAGGACCCGTCATGCCGGCCGTCACACCTCGCCCCATCGTCCGCGACTTCGGCGGCCTCCAGGGTCGGCCGGAGGTGACGTTCGATCCACGGACCGTCTTCGACTTCGTCATCAGCCTGAACGTCGCGGCTGGTGAGGAGGCGGACCTCCTGCCGGAGGATGCCGCATGGCTGCGCCGAGCTCGCGAGACATTGCCGGCCGGGCTACAGCGCGACCTCGACAAGTGCTTCGGGGAGACCTCCATGGGCGCCTTCCATGCGCTCCCTTCGGTCGTCCTCGCGCGGCCGGACGTGGAGGACGCGGAGGGCTTCATGGCAGCGATGCAGGAGCTCCAGCCGGACGGCCTGGTACGCCTCCTTCTCGCCGACCTGTTGCGCCAGGCGGATGCCGACGAGATGACCGACCGCATCCTGGCCGGCGACAGCGACGCGCTCGACGAGGCCAAGGTTCGGTTCGATGAGTTCAACAAGGGCGAGATCATGACCTTCCTCCGCGATCCGGTGCCTGCCGTGGCGCGGATGGTGACGGTCCTGGAGGCCTGGCTCCCCAGCTATCAGCAGATCGAGCCGCGAGTCCGCGAGATGCTCGACCGGGACATCGCGGGACGGCGTCAGGACCGCGAGTCGCTCGCCCAGGACGCACTCCTGGAGAAGACGACTGGTGGCATCCGGTGGCTTCCGGAGCCGCGCGTGCGCCGCATCGTCATGGCACCGTCGTACTTCGCGCGGCCGTACAACTACATCTACCAGGGCAGCGATTGGCGTCTGTTCGCATACCCCGTTGCGGACACCGCGATCGGCCCGACCGATGCAGGCGTCCCGCCCCAGGCAGTCGTGCGGCTGTACCGTGCCCTGGGCGACGTCACGCGGATGCGCACCCTCAAGCTGCTCGCCGACCGCGACTACTACCTGACCGAGCTCGCGCAGCACCTCGAGCTCTCCAAGCCGACCATGAAGCACCACCTCGCGCTGCTCCGCGCGGCCGGCCTGGTGACGGTCACCGAAGAGGGCAGCCTCACCTACTACAGCCTCCGCCGCGAGCGGTTGGAGGAGGCGGGCGTCGAGCTCCGCCGATTCATCGGTTAGCCGATCAGGAAGGGCATCGACGGCAGCAGCGGACGTCCGACTCGCTGGATGGCGGGCCGGCGGCCGGGAACGCTTACCCCGTCGTGCGCCGCCAACCTCCTGAGCACCAGATCTCCAGTGGGAGTGGAACGAATGGCAGGCGTCCTGGGTCTTTCGCATCGTTCTCCTGGTCGGAACGTGGCATACGAGCGACGGCACGCGGTCGTGTGAGCGACTTGAGGGCTGACCACCACGTGGATCTCCAGTGGGACGGGAAGGTCCGGGCCGAAGGGGCGCCGGAATGATCCCCCAGCCGGGTCACAACGCCAAGAGCGGCGCGCCGGCCTTCGGCAATGGTCCGTGTTAGATGAAACGCTAACAAGAGGGAAAGAGATGTTCACAGTCCACCAAACCGAGATCGCCACTCTGAGGACGAAACAAGAAAGGAAGGGTCCGATGAACACATTCGAACTGCTTGCGGCCGATCAGGACGCCGCGATCCGTCACCAAGTCGAGCGACGGCTGCGTGTGGCCCGCCAGCTCGAGGCCGCCTGGCACGATGCTCCGCGCCCGCGCCCGCGCCCCGTCGCTCGGCGCATTCGTGCCCGGCTGGGCGAGATCCTCGTCTCGACCGGGACGCTCATCGCCGGGCCAGCCGAGGACTGCGCTCCGGCAGACGCCCTGGGTCGACCCGCCTAAGGGCACCGCGCCTCATCCGACGGTGACCACCAGGGCGGCGAGGCTGTCGATGCCCGCCAGCACGTGGACGGCCGCAAATCCCTCGCGGTCGAGATGACCCATCGATCGGCGCATCAGCCGATGCTGGCGTCGAACGACCCATGCCGGCACCATCCGCCCCGGGCGCTCGGAATTCCATGCCAGACACTGGTCGAGCGGCGTGTCGAGGACGATGGCGACGGCAGGGCGTTCCCATGCGGCCGCAAGGTCGATCAACGCCGCACGCGACGCGAACAGCACGTTCGTTGCGTCGATGACCGTGAGCTGCCCCGATCGCAACCGTTCATCGGCGGCTAGGTGCAGTGCCCGAAAGGCTTCCTCGGAGATCCGCTGATCGCGCGCATCTCCCGATAGGCGCTCGCGAAACGCGTCCGACGAGAGGATGACGGACGCCGCGAAGTGCCGCGCGGCGAAGGTCGTCTTCCCGGCACCGGCCGGACCGACGAGGAGCACGAGGGCTTCGGCTGGGATCGTGATGGGCTCACGGCGCGATGGCTCTCGCATGGGGCTGCACGCTACCGCGTCCGACGTCGGCCGTGGCGCCTACGATGGCGGACGTTCGTGGACGTCACGCCCGGGATCGCCACTGCTCCCCTGCCCCCGCTCGACGGCGGGCGCCCGCGCGCGGCCCTGCCGATGAGCCAACTGGTCAACCTCTCGGTCTACTGGCTGGGGCTGACCGCCATCTGGGCCGGACTGGACGCGACGATCCTCCCGGCTCGAGTGCAGGAGATGGTCGGCGAGGCGAACCTCGGGCGCGGGCTGCTCATCGTGATCCTCGCCGGCGTGCTCATGCCGGTCGTCATCCAGCCCACGGTCGGCATCGTCTCGGACCACACGACCAGTCGATGGGGAAGGCGGAAGCCCTACATCGCGATCGGCGCAGTGCTTGACGTCGTGTTCCTCGCGGCGATCGCGCTGTCGCAGGAGTACCTCGCGCTCGTCGTCCTTTACATCCTCCTCCAGTTCTCCTCGAACCTTGCCCAGGGGCCGTTCCAGGGCTACATGCCGGACCTCGTGCCGGCGTCCCAGGTCGGCCGCGCAAGCGGCTTCATGGGCCTGATGATCGTGCTGGGCCAGGTCGGCGGGACGCTCATCGCCTCGCTCGGCCTGGCGCTCGCACCGGCCGGGACGTCGCCCGCGGAGGCGCTGTTCTGGCCGACCATCGGCCTGGGCCTGCTGGAGCTCGCGACAGCGATCGTGCTGATCGTCCGAGTCGATGACGGCCCGCCCGGCCTGCCGCGGGGGAGCCGTTCCTGGGGATCGGTCGCCCGGTCTGCGTGGGGGATGGACCTCCTCCGCGAGCGCAGCTTCGTCTGGCTCGTGGCCTCGCGCCTCTGCTTCCTGGCGGCGACTGGCGCGATCGTGCGCTTCGCCAAGCCGTACCTGGAGCGTTCGATGGGTATGACGGTCCAGGAGGCGGGCGCGTTCATCAACGTCGCGCTCATCGCGGTCGTCATCCCGACCGCCCTCACGGTGATCCCCGCCGCGCGACTGTCGGACCGGCTCGGCCGCAAGTCGCTCATCTATGCCGCGTGCCTGCTCGGCGCGGGCGGCCTCCTCGGCGTCGCGCTGGCGCCGAGCTTCGCTGTCGCCGTCATCGCCCTCGCGTTCGTGGGTGTCGGTGCGGGTGCGTTCCTGGCGGTCGACTGGGCGCTGATGACCGACATCATCCCGAAGGAGACCGCGGGGCGGTACATGGGTATCTCCAACGTGGGCACAGCGATGGCCGGTCCCGTGGCACTCGTCCTCGCGGGTCCGGTACTCGATGCCGTGTACGCCACGGATCCGGCATCCAGCCCGCGGGCCGCCTACCTCGTCGGGGTCTGTTTCTTCGTCCTTGCTGCCATCCTGCTCCATCCGGTCGATCCGACGCGGCGCGAGTCATAGCGGACTTCGCTCGGAGCTCAGGTCCGCGGCGGATCCGGCCGTCCAGCGGACGAATCGGAGGACGAACCCGGCTCGCCGGCGCCGGTCGGGCTCCTCGGCCGTGGGATGTCCGTTCAGTGGACGAACAGGAGGACGAACCCGGTTCGCCGAGGTCCGGGGAGGGTTTCGTCGGCCGGTTCGTCCGCGGCATGGACCGTCGACCGTCGGCGTCGGTCGCTCGACCGCTCACCCGGCGCTTGCCTCGCTGGTTCGTCCGCTGGATGGACGCGACTGGACGGGACCGTGGGAACTGCCGGGTAAGGGGGTGGGTAGCGCGACGCCCCCTTGTCGTCAGCGGGAGTGCCCGAGCCAGGATCCGGGCCAGCAGGATCCTGGCCAGCCGGCGCCCTGCCGCGCCCTGCGGCCCTAGAGTGAGCGGGGAACGCAGCCCAGAGGGAGGATGGATCTGATGGACGATGAGGCCGTTCGCGAGCACGCCGCGAAGTTCTGCGACGCGCTGGTCGCCGGGGACATCGAGCGGGCGACCGAAGACTTCAGCAACGAACTTCGGCAGCATCTCGGAGAAGTGCTCGCACTCCTGCCGCTCCCGGCGACCGCGGCGACCATCGATTCGATGGAGCGGGGCGGCGCCGGATGGAACGTCGTCGTCCGGCTCGTCGGCGAGACCGAGGAGGTGCTGATCCAGACCCGCTGGAAAGACCGTGATGGCCGCCCCACGATCGTCGAGGCCAGCCACCTCAGCGCCATTGCGACGGCTCCCGAGGGCGGCGACGCAGAGGGCGCGGTGGAGGACGGGGGCGCCGAGACCGTCTGAGCGGGACGCAGAAGCCGGAGCAGAGCAGTCCGTCAGGCGGTCACGGCGCTCGCGGTCACCCACTCAGCCAGCGACCGGACATCGAGGGCGCGCTCGGCGATGGCCGGATCCAACGCGCGAGCGGCGGCGACGGCCGTCTCGACGCTGGTCAAGCAGAGGACGCCCTGGGCGATCGACGCGTGGCGGATCGCCGCCGCGTCGCGGACCGGTCCGGATCGCGGAGACGGCGTGTTCACGACCAGCGCGACGTCGCCGCGCTCGATGACCTCGACCATGCCGGGCAGCCCGGTGCCCTCGTCGCCGAGCCGCGCCACCTCATCGACATGATGGCCCAGCGTCCGCAGCGCAGCGGCCGTGCCACGCGTCGCAAGGAACCGATAGCCGGCAGCGGCGAGGGCGGTCGCGAGGTCCGCGAGGAGCAGCTTGTCACGATCGGCGATCGAAATGAGTGCCTGGCCACCAGCAGCGCCGGGCAGCATCCCCGCCGCCAGCAGAGCCTTGGCCATGGCCACGTCGGCGTCGGCGTGGAGGCCGATGACCTCGCCGGTCGACTGCATCCCGGGCCCGAGCGCGGGGTCGACCCCGATGAGCTTGGCGGTCGAGAAGACAGGCGCCTTGACCGCTACGAGCCGCGGCGGTGAGCGCAACCCCGGGGTCCAGCCGAGCCCGGCCAGCGTCGCGCCGAGGGCCACCCGCGTGGCCAGCTCGACCATGGGCACCCCGGTGACCTTCGACAGGAACGGGACCGTGCGGCTCGCACGGGGGTTGACCTCGATGAGGTAGACACCGTCTTCGCGGACGATGAACTGCGCGTTGACCAGGCCGCGTGCGCCGACCGCGATGGTGATGCGGGTCATCGCGCTGACGATCAGCTCCTGGTCTGCCTGGGCGATCCGCTGCGGTGGGAACACGCCGATCGAGTCCCCTGAATGGACACCTGCCTGCTCGACGTGCTCGATGAGGCCCGGGATGAGGACGTCCGTGCCGTCCGAGACGGCGTCGACGTCGACCTCGAGCCCTTCGAGGTACGCATCGATGCGGACCGGCCGATCCTCGGAGACCAGTGTCGCGGCGGCCAGCTGCCGTGCCAGGTCATCCGGTCCATAGCACGTGTCGATGGCCAGCCCGCCGATGACGTACGAGGGGCGCACCAGCACCGGGTAGCCGATCCGCTCGGCGACCGTCAGCGCCTCCTCGATCGAGGTGGCCATGCCGCCCTCGGGCTGCGGGATACCCAGTCGGTCGACGATACCCGCGAAGCGCGTCCGCTCCTCGGCGCGCTCGATGATCGTCGGGTCGAGGCCGGGCAACGGCACTCCCGCGGCGGCGAGCGCCTCAGCAAGCCCGAGCGGCGTCTGGCCCCCGAATGCCAGCAGCGCAGGCATCGGATGGCCGCGGGGCGGCGTCTCCGCGGCCAGTAGCTCGAGGACGCTCTCGGCGTCGAGCGACTCGAAGTAGAGCCGGGTCGACGCGTCGAAGTCCGTCGAGACGGTCTCCGGGTTGGAGTTGACCATGACAGCCGCTATGCCTTGCCGCCGCAGCGCGTCGGCCGCCTGCACGGCGCAGTAGTCGAACTCGATGCCCTGGCCGATGCGCACGGGTCCCGAGCCGATGACCAGCGCCGCCGGTCGCTCGACAGGGGGTGCTTCGGGTGGCGAGCCGCTGGCGGCGTAGGTCGAGTAGAAGTACGGCGTTTCGGCCGCGAACTCAGCGGCGCACGTGTCGACCATGGCGTAGCCCGGGCGAAGGTCCAGCAGCGCGCGGTGGGCCGCCACGGCCTGGATCGCCCGGCGGGTCAGCGTCGCGATGTCGCGGTCGCCGAAACCCGCCCGCTTGGCGGTCACCAGCAGCTCGTCCGGCAGGTCACGCCCGGCGTTGCGGAGCTGCCGCTCGAGCGCGACGAGACGCGACATCTCGCCCACGAACCACGGCGCGATCCCGGTCGCCGTGACCAGGTCCCGATCGGGGACGCCACGCCGGAGCAGTGCAAGCAATCGCCAGAGCCTCGAATCGGACGGCGCAAGGAACGCCGCCAGGAGTGCCGCCCGTTCCGCAGCGGGAACCTCGACGCCCGACAGCGTGTCGAGGTCGATCGCCCAGGCGGGATCCTCGGACAAGAGGCCGGCGCCGGCCTGCTCGAGGCCACGGATCGCCTTGTTCAGCGCGGCGCCGAAGGTCCGATCGATGGCCATGACCTCGCCGGTCGCCTTCATCTGGCTGCCGAGCCGCCGGTCGGCTCCGGGGAACTTGTCGAAGGGGAACCGCGGCAGCTTGACGACGAGGTAGTCGAGCGCCGGCTCGAACGCGGCGACCGTGGTCCCGGTGATCGCATTGGGGATCTCCGCCAGCCGCCGCCCCACGGCGATCTGGGCCGCGACGCGCGCGATGGGGTAGCCGGTCGCCTTGGAAGCCAGCGCGGACGAACGGGATACACGCGGGTTGACCTCGATGACGGCGTAGTCGGCTGTATCCGGGGAGAGCGCGAACTGGACGTTGCAGCCGCCCTCCACGCCGAGCGCCCGGATGATCGCCAGCGCCGCCGATCGGAGCCGCTGGTGGACGGCGTCGGGGAGCGTCTGGACGGGGGCCACGACGATCGAATCCCCGGTATGCACGCCCAGCGGATCGACGTTCTCCATGGAGCAGACCGCGATGCACGTGTCATCGGCGTCGCGCATCACCTCGTACTCGATCTCCTGCCATCCGACGAGGCAGCGTTCGACCATGACCTGGCCGATCGGACTCGCGCGCAGGCCCGCACGCAGTCGTTCGCGGTACTCCGCCTCGGTCGCTACGATGCCACCGCCGGAGCCTCCCATCGTGAACGCCGGCCGGATGATCGCCGGGAGCCCGATGCTCGCGAGCGCCCGATCCGCTGCGGCCGCGCGCGCGTCGTGGGTGACGCCCTCCACGATCTCCGAGGGCGCAAAGGGCTGGCCGATGCGGTCGAGCAGGTCGCGGAAGCGCTCGCGGTCCTCGGCGGCTTCGATGGCCTCGAGCGGTGTTCCCAGAAGGCGCACGCCGTAGCGCTCCAGCACGCCGCGACGTGACAGCTCGACGGCCAGGTTGAGAGCCGTCTGGCCGCCCAGCCCCGCCAGCAGCCCGTCCGGCCGTTCGCGCGCGATGACACGCTCCGCGACATCGGCGGTCAGCGGCTCGAGGTAGGTGGCATCGGCGACGCCCGGGTCGGTCATGATCGTCGCCGGGTTGGAGTTGAGCAGGATCGTCCGCACCCCTTCTTCGCGCAGGGCACGGCACGCCTGCGTACCGGCGTAGTCGAACTCGGCGGCCTGCCCGATGACGACCGGTCCCGAACCGATGATCAGCACGGATCGCGGCGGCCGCGGATCCCCTGATCCGCGCGCAGGCGGGCCCCCGGTCGCCGGCTCGAGGAGCGCGGTCAATGCTGGCCGGCGACCGCGAAGACGCGTGCCGCGAACCGGTCGAAGACGGCCGCGGCGTCGAGCGGCCCCGGCGATCCCTCGGGGTGGTATTGCACGGTCTCGATGGGCAGGTGGCGGTGCCGCAGCCCCTCCACGGACCCGTCGTTCAGGTTGCGTTGACTGACGGTGAATCCGGAGCTCGCCGGCAGCGATCCCCCGACCACCTCGACCTCATGGTTCTGCGCGGTGACCTGCACGGCGCCGCTATCGAGGTCGCGCACGGGGTGGTTCGCGCCGTGATGACCGAACCGGAGCCGGCGGGTCTCGGCGCCAGCCGCGCGTGCCACGATCTGGTGCCCCAGGCATACGCCGAGGAGCGGCCGCCCGTCCGCGATCGCAGCTGCAGCCAGCGAGACGGGAGCGTCGAGCCGAGCGGGGTCGCCGGGGCCTGGCGACAGGACGAGGCCACTGACGTCATCGGCCAGCGCCGCCTCGGGACCGGCGGTATGTGGCAGGATCCGCACGCGCAGGTCGCGCCGGAGCAGTGCGCGGACGATGCCCTCCTTCAACCCGTAGTCGACGAGCGCGACGAGCGGCCCGGTCTCGCCGACGTCATATGCGGAGACGGCCGAGACCTGCGCGACGAAGTCCTGGTCCTCCCAGCGCGGCAGCGCGCGGGCCGACGCCACGCCCGCGTCCGGGTCGAGCGCGTGCGGCGCGGTGATGACGGCGCGTTGGGACCCGGTCTCGCGGAGGTGACGCGCCAGGGCCCTCGTGTCGAGGCCGCAGATCTGTGGGACCCCGGCGGTGCGGAGCAGGTGGACGAGCTGACGCGCGTCGTCGAGCACCGCCGCCGTGGCGTGCGAGACGATCAGGCCGCGGAGCCATGGACGAACGGACTGGTCATCGCCCGCGATCCGACCGTGGTTGCCGATGAGCGGATATGTCATCACGACGAGCTGGCCGGCATAGGACGGGTCGGTGCACACCTCCTGGTAGCCGGTCTGGCTCGTGTTGACCACGAGGTCGCCGCCCCGCTCGACCGGTGCTCCGACGGCATGACCCTCGAAGATGGTCCCGTCCTCGAGGGCGAGCAGGCACGGGCCCGATGACCCGATCCGCGGATCGACAGCCGCGTCCGGCGGGACCCCGGTCGATGCGCGAACGAAACGACCACCGCCCGTCGCGGGTCGGTGGTCGTCGAGCAGCATCGGACTTCAGCCCTCCTTGCCCGGCCTCTCAGGACCAGAGATCCGGCCTCTCGGGGCCGGTTTGCAAGTCGAGGGCTAGCCTAGCACGAGCGGTCGGTCAGACGCGGGACTCCGCGAACTCCGTGCGCAACGGGTCGACCTCGGTCTGGGTCTCATCGTAGGAGCTGCCGCCGGCCCCTGTCCCGATGGCTGCATCGGCGGTCGCGCTTGCCTGCGACCCGAGATCGTCGCCAGTGTCTGCCACGTCGTCCCACATGTCACTGTCGCCGTTGCGGTCTAGCTGGCGGCGCACGTCACCGACAGCGCCCATGAGCCGATCCTTGAGGCGGTTCCGGCGCCTGGCGCCGACACGTGGATCGAGGAAGTACATGAGTGCCATGCCGATACCGAGGCCGCCGAGCAAGGCGATCCCGGCGGCTGGGCCGACACGCGGCTCGGGGCCGCGCACGACGCGGATGGAGCGCAGATCGTGCCCGAGGTCATCGAGCCGTCGCCCGATGGCATCGACGCCGTCGCCGACGGCTCGTCCGGCGCCCGACAGGTCGGGCCGTGGGACATCCTTGTGGAGGTCGAGCTTCGGAAGCTCTACGTCGGGGAGCTTGATATCCGGACGCTCGGGCAGATCGATCGATGAGACCCGGCGGCGGATGGCGTCGAGGTCGAAGCGGGGGAGGTCGATGGCCATGGTGATGGGTACTCCTGTTGTGACTCGCATCGAGGATAGCGCGGCAGGACCACGGTCCGGCTGAGCGCCGCATCCGGCCGGGTTGCAGATCCCTCACAACCGCACGCCGACGGGGGCGGCGGTATCTGCTAGCCCCCGTCCCCGCTCGAGCGACTCAGCATCGCCCGCACCTTGGGCGCGATCAGCTCGACCCATCCGGCGTACTGCTTGCCGCTCGGATGGAGCCCGTCGCGCGCGACCAGCGTCAGGTCGTCGGGCACGCGGTCGGCGACCGGCATGATGTCCACGAACCCCAGGTCCCGCGCCTCCGCCTCCTCCCGCAGGATGGCGTTGAAGCGCCGCACCCTTGTGCTCTGCCGTTCGGGGTCGCCGTAACGGGGGCCCTGGGGAGTGAGCGTGTAGTCGGGGGTGGAGACGACCAGCACGCGGTCAGGTGCCATCCGTCCCTGCAGATCGTCGAGGATGCCCGCCACGTTCTCGCGGTACTGTTCCGGCCCCACGCGGCGGACGACGTCGTTGACCCCGATGAGCACCGACACGAAGTCCGGATCGAGGCTGTCGAGCTCCGGCAGCTGCTCCGCGATCAGGTCGGACGTGGTGTAGCCGTTGACCGCAAGGTTGGCCGCGAGATGCAGGTCGATATCCGGTCGCAGAGTGCGAACCAACTGGTTGGGCCAGCGATCCTCGGCCTTCACGGATGTCCCGATGGTGTACGAGTCACCGAGTGCCACGTACTCGAACGCCGGGGGCGTCTCGGGTGCGGTCGTGCGCACGTATGGGCCGCTCGTGGGGGCGCGCGTCGGGTCCTTGGTGGCACCTGTCTCGGACGGCGCGACAGTCGCACCGGCGCAGCCAGAGACGACGATCCCCGAGACGGACAGCAGCATGACGAGGTGCCTCACGACAGGCCGGGAGCATAGCGCCACGGCGCCGCTTGCCCCCGCGGGCTATCCTCGGGTCGCGGACCGAGGCAAGCGCGGTCCAGATCGAGGAGGAGCCATGGCACGCGCGATGTGGCGCGGCGCGATCCAGTTCGGCCTGGTGACCATCCCGGTCAAGCTCTACCTGGCGACGGAGCCGCGTGGTGGACTCTCGTTCAACCTCCTCCACAAGGAGGCTCGCGAGAACGGCAAGACCGTGCCCTGCCTCCGGCGGATCCAGATGAAGACGCATTGCCCGGAGCACGGCGAGATCCCGCGCTCGGATACGGTCCGCGGCTTCGAGTGGTCCAAGAGCCAGTACGTGGTCATCGAGGAGAGCGACTTCGAGGCCGTGCCGCTCAAGACCGTCAGGGCGATCGAGATCGAGCAGTTCGTCGAGGCCGACCGCGAGGAGTACGGCGCGACGTTCGTCAAGCAGGCGTACTACCTGGAGCCCGATGCCATCGGCCGCAAGGCGTTCTACCTTCTCAAATCGGTGCTCAAGGAGGCAAAGCTCCAGGCGATCTGCAAGATCGTCCTCAAGGATCGCGAGATGCTCGCAGCGCTCGATCCGTACTCCACGACGATGCTTCTCTCGACGCTCTACTGGCCTGACGAGGTGCGCGACCTCGGCGAGCTGGAGTTGCCCGAAGCGGAGTTCGACTTCAAGCCGGCGGAGCGGCAGATGGCCCAGTCGCTCGTGCAGGCGATGACGGGCGACTTCGACGCGTCGCGATTCCGTGATGAGTACCGCGAGGCGCTCATGGGCGTCATCCAGGCGAAGGTCGAAGGCCAGCCGGTCGAGGCTCCCAAGCAGCAGGTGGAGCCGTCCAAGCTCACCGACCTGATGGCCGTGCTGGAGGCGAGCGTGGCCGCAGCCCGACAGTCTCGTGGCGCGGCGGCTTCGACCGCGAAGGGTGACGACGGGGCGGAGTCTGGCCGCGAGTCGCGTGCCGGCGCGTCACGTTCGCGGGCCTCATCAGAGCCCACGTCCGTGGCCGATGCCCGCAAGGCACGTTCGGCCAAGCCCGCCGGACGGTCGGGAACCAAGACGGCCGCGAAGGAGAAGTCCGCCCCAGCTGGATCGACGCGCACGGAACGCAAGCGCAAGACGGCCTGAGTCACGGTGGCGAGGGAGGCAGGGAGCGGCCACGCAGGGCCGGGGGAACAGCTCTCGCTCGTCCTCGACGGTCGCCAGGAAGCCACAGGGCAGTTGCCGCGCCGCCTGCTCCCGATGATCCCCGCGATGGGCGAGGGTCCCTTCGACGATGAGCGCTACTTCTTCGAGCCGTGGTGGCCGGGTGCGCCGACGATCGCGTCGATCGAGGGCGGCCATCTCCGCCTTCAGACGGAGCACCTGGCGGACCCCCTGGCGACGTTCCCTGAGCTCGGAGTGATCGCCGAGCAGGTCGATGGGGATGGCGTGGTCGTTGACGGGACCCTGCTCGTCCTCGATGCGGAGGGCCGGCCGGATACGGAGCTCTTGCGCCTCCGGCTGTCGGACCCCCAGGCGGGCGGTGGCGAAGCGGCATTCGTCGCTTCCGACCTGCTCTGGCTCGGCGGCAGCCCGCTCATCGATCGACCCTTCTCCGAGCGGCGCGAGCGGCTGGGTGACGTGCTCCGCGACGGACGGCTTTGCGTCGCCAGCCGCGGGCTCCGCGGCGAGGGCATCATGCTCGCCGAAGCGGTCGCATCGATGGGGCTCACCGAGATCTCCGC
>JACCXQ010000045.1 GCA_013696945.1 Chloroflexota bacterium
ACATGACGGATGCGGAGATTCGTACCGCTCTTCGCTCAGAGTGGCACCGGAGGGCGGTTCCCAGCTACAACGATCTCAACGGCGAGCTCCATCGGCGGGCGATGGTGCGCTATCAGCGCTGGCTCGCCGTCGCCACGTTCGCGCTTGTGGCGGCCACCATTGCGCTTGCTGTGCTAACGGGTGTCCTGGTATGGGTGGAAGTCGGTCGGTCGGTCGGGTAGGGGGGTGCGCGGGGTTGGATGACCGCTGGATCATGCAGTCTCTATCCACCACGCGACTACTCCGGGTCGACCCGCCCGGTAGCATCGCCGGTAGCATCCGGAGCGCACGGCTGAGGACGCGAGGACCGAAATCGAACGCGATTCCCTCGTGACACCGAACACCGCGTACACTGGCGGACGCTACGGGACCGCCTTAAACTCCGCTGCCCGCAAGGGCGTCAGGGTTCGAACCCCTGCTTCGGCACCACTACCATATGCTCGTCGCCGGGGGACGAGAGTTCGAAAGGGAGGCAGAGATGCCGAAGTTCATGGACGTCCACCACGGGATGCACGGCGTGACGCCCGATGCGCTCAAGGAAGCGCATCAGGCTGATCTGGACATCCAGGGCGAAGAGGATGTCGACTTCCAGAAGGCATGGGCCGACCCGGAGTCCGGCATGGTCTGGTGCCTCTCCGAGGCGCCGGATGCCGACGCCGTTCGGCGGATCCACGAAAGGACCGGACACCCCGCCGCGGAGGTCTATCCGGTCCCCGTCGAGGTCTGACTAGCCCCGTCGCAACAGCGCCGAGAGGCGTTGGCGAGGATGGGCGGCTCGCAGCGATCCATCGCTGCCGGTCGCTCCCCGAGCAGCAGACCGGCAAGAGCCTCCAGTCGCTCGGCTGGCGCGGATCGCGGCGCGCCCGAGACGAGCGGCTCACCTGCGTTCGCCGCCGCCAGATATAGGGCGGGGTCGTACGGCAGCTCGAGGTCGATCTTCGCACCGAGAGCGCCCTCGATCTCGTCTCGTCGGAGCATGTCGCGCGGGTACGCGTGGTTGAGCACCAGGATGATCCCGGTGCTCGGGCCCTCCAACTCGCCGAGCACCTCGAGCAGTGTCCGAACGGCGCGCATCGCGGGGATCTCGGGAAGGACGGGCACGATGAGCCGATCGACGTGCTCGAAGACGGTAAGCGTCCGCTCGTCAAGGTCGGAGCCGGCGTCCACGACCGTCAGGCGATAGGTGTCCCGGAGCGCAGGCAGGAGCTGACCGACGTGTCCGCGCCGACCGAGGCAGACTCGTCCGGCCGCATCGGGGCCGCGAAGACCGAAAGTCCGCTGGCATGTCGCTCGGCGAAGCTCTCGACGATCGACGGCTCGGCGAGCGCGGTCGCGTCACGCGCGAGGTCAGAGATGGAATGGCGCGGAGACACGTTGAGCTGCGTCGCCACGTCGCCCCACTGAAGATCGAGATCGACGAGCGCGACTCGGGGCTCGCCGCGCGCGGCCAGCGCGAGCGCGGTGTTGACGGCTATCGTCGTGGTCCCGCTGCCGCCCTTCGGACCGAGCACACCGACCAGCCGGGGGACCGCGACCGGTGCTTCCGAAGTCCCGACCGGAGCCGTTTCCTCGCGCGACCGCCGTCCGCGCGCCAGCAGGGCATCGACACGAGCCTCGAGCTCGCGAGCATCGAAGGGGCGGGCCATCACGTCGTCCGCCCCTGGCTCCAGGAATCGGACGCGCTCCTCGACATCGTCGCTCGCGGCCAGGCACAGGATCGGCACCTGCGCCATGCCCGGCGTCATGCGGAGCCGTGAGCAGAGCGAGATGGCGTCGCTGCGACCCTCGATGCGATCCAGGATGACCAACTCGGCCGCGGGCCCATGAGCGACCCCGGCCTCGGCGTCCGGCGCTGCGACGACGCGCAGACCGTGTGCCTGGAGCACCGTTCCGACCTCGCCAACGGCGTCGCGGTCGGTGCCGAGCAACAGGACATACCCGGTTGACGTCGACACGGCTCCCTCCGGGATCGGCCGCGCGACCCGGCGCCGCGGAGAGCAGCGCTGCAGGCGGCCCGCGGGCGAGTCTAACAAGCCTCCATCCGGCGCGGACCGTCGGCCGGCGCGGAACGGCCACCAGACGGCGCCCCGCACCGACACGAGCTCGACGGCCAGCCAGGGGTGCCGAGGGACCGGTTGCTATACTGCGCCGGTCCCTTTCAGCTCCCCCGTCGAATGGTCGCGCATGCGACCCGAACGAGGGGGGCCGTTCCCGATGGAAGGAGCATCTGCAAGATGCGTCGCTATGAGCTGATGCTGGTGGTGCGGCCGGACCTCGCCGAGGACCGTATCCAGGCCGTCCTGGATCGCGCCACCCGCTCCGTCACCCAGGCCGATGGCCAGATCGTCAAGGTCAGCCCGTGGGGCCGCCGACGGCTGGCTTATCCGATCGGCCCTCACCGCGAAGGGTCGTATCACATAGTCCTCTTCGACGCGCCCTCGGAGGCGGTCCTGGAGCTCGAGCGCGGGCTGAACATCACCGAGGAGGTGATGCGCCACCTGGTGACGCGCGTGGAACGTCCGACCGCGCGTCGGGCGGCATCTGCCGACGCCGACGCCGAGGAGCCCGATGTCGCGCCGCCGGCCGATGACGAAGACGTGGCTGATCACGCGGAGATCATCGACGAGTCCGAGAGCGAAGCGGCTCCGGCGGCGATCGAGTAGCCCGCCAGGCACCCCCGGAGGTCGATCCATGTCGCTCAACAAATGCATGATCATCGGAAACCTCGGTCGCGATCCCGAGATGCGCTACACCCCGAGCGGTCAGGCGGTCACCCAGTTCACCGTCGCCACGAATCGTCGCTGGAAGGGCCAGAACGACGAGTGGCAGGAGGAGACGGAGTGGTTCCGTATCGTGGTCTGGGGACAGCAGGCAGAGCGCACCGCTGAGCGGCTCCGCAAGGGCAACAAGGTGTACATCGAGGGCCGCATCCAGACCCGCCAGTGGGAGGACCAGAGCGGTCAGAAGCGCTACACGACCGAGCTGATCGCCAACACCGTCACCTCCCTCGAACGCCGCGAGCGCGAGGAAGCCGACTTCCCTCCGCCGGACGATGAGCGCGCCGGCCAGGCTTCCGGACCGTCGCAACCTCAGCGTCCCTCTCAGTCGAGCGCGGCCCCGTCGAGCCCCGCGGCGCCGAGCGGCGACGAATACGACGACCTTCCCTTCTAAGACGAGGACCCTTCGATGCCTTCCCCGCGTGCCAAGAAACGCGATGACTTCTACCGGGACCGGCGCCGCCGCAAGGTGTGCGCCTTCTGCGCCGACAAGTCGTCCCAGATCGACTACAAGGAGGTCAACCGGCTCCGCCGCTACCTCTCCGAGCGCGCCAAGATCGAGCCGCGTCGCAAGACAGGCACCTGTGCCGAGCACCAGCGCGCACTCTCGGTCGCGCTGAAGCGCGCGCGGCACGTGGCGCTCCTCCCGTACGCGCCACAGCACCTGCGGCCATAGAGGCGCTCGTCACCACCGGATCCGGACCCAGGCGGCCGGACCCGGCGGATCGGACCCGGCTCTCGCACTGACATGGACCTCCTCCTGCTGCTCGTCGCCCTCGTGGTGATCCTCGTGGGCGCCGAGCTCTTCACCAACGGGATCGAGTGGTTCGGCCGCAAGCTCGACCTGGCCGAGGGTGCCGTGGGCAGCGTCCTCGCCGCCGTCGGCACGGCACTGCCCGAGACGCTCATCCCGATCGTGGCGATCCTCTTGCCCAGCCAGCCGGGTTCCACCGCGAACGCTCACGGGGTCGGCGTCGGGGCGATCCTGGGGGCGCCGTTCATGCTCGCGACGCTGGCCATGTTCGT
>JACCXQ010000064.1 GCA_013696945.1 Chloroflexota bacterium
GGCGCACGGGTCGACGAGGCGGTCGAGCTGGTGGAACGCTACGTCGACCAGGCCGCGACGGCCGGAGCCGGCCGCGTGACGATCATCCACGGCCACGGTTCGGGGGCCGTGCGTGACGCGGTCCGCGGTCTTCTCGCCGGGCACCCATTGGTCAGCGAGTGGCGACCCGGCGAGCGGGGCGAAGGCGGCGACGGCGCGACCATAGTCTCGCTCTGACCGGCGAGGTCGAGGCGAACTTAGACGCGGTCCTCGAGGATGTTCGACGACGCGGCTTCGGGCCGCCTTACCCGGGCCGATCCCGCCCACACCGGCATCCAGGCGCCTACGGGTCCACGCACGCTCGACGGGACGGCTCGCGGGCTCCTTACCGCGCGGCAAGGGCCCCGAGTGCCGCTGTGAGTGGAGTCATCGGCGTCAAGGTCGCCGGCCGAGACCGCGCCCGACCCAGAGCGCGGCGAATCCAAGCATCGCACCGCCCACGTTGACGAGGACGTCGTTGACATCCGCCGCGAAACCCCTCCGCAGCAGGAACTGCATCGCCTCGATGCATGCGGACGTCGTCGAGGCGACCACGGCGATACGCACCCAGCTGTCCAGCCGATCCCAGGCAAGTGGCGCCATGAACCCGAACGGGATGAAGAGCAACACGTTGCCGACCAGGTTGCGGGCAGCGACCGCCTGGGACACCGGGTCGGACAGTTGCTGCAATAGCGGCACGATCGGCAGTAGCTCGATCGACGCGTCCCGATCCGGCCCGACCAGCAGCGTCAGCGACGCGATGGCGACGAGGACGAGCATGAACAGAGCCTGCGAGAGCGTTCGCAGGATCGCGTGCGGCTCTCCAGCCTGGCGACGACGGACGACCAGCACGAGCGCCACGACCGTGATCGGGATGGCCGCCAGGAGCGCCCACCCGGCAGTCTGGCTGACGGCCCACGAGATCATCGAGGCCACCGCGGGCGATCCTCAGGGGGACGGCGGCGGGGATGGCTCGGGCGTCGGAGGCTCAGGCGTCGGAGGTTCCGGCGTCGGCGGCTCGGGTGTCGGTTCCTTGGTCGGCTTCGGTGTGGGCTCTGGGGTGGGTGGCTCGGGAGTCGGTGTCGGCTCGGGGGTCGGCGCGGCCGTCGGCTCGGGAGTGATCTCCGGCGTGACCTCCGGCGTCGGAGAGGGCTCGGCGCTTGGGCTCGGCTCTGCCGAAGGCGACGCGGACGGTGACACGGCCGGGCTCGCAGACGGGCTGGGTGATGGAGCGGCGTCGCATCGAGCGTCCGGCGCGAACGGAGCGCCCCAGGTGCTGCCGTACGGCTGGTAGTCGGGGATGTAGAAGTAAGCCGTCTCGGTCGGATCTCGGGGGTCCGGCCCGCCTTCGACGCCCGGTCCCCGACGTGCCCGTGCGATCCAGTCGGCGTTCGCAGCTTGCCATGTGGGGCGATCGGCGTCGATGCCCGTCAGGTCCAGGTAGCCCTTGTTCGTGGGTGTGCCGGGGCAGCCCTCGTGCCAGCGGTAGTCCTTGCCGTCCGCGTCGGTGACGACCGGCACAGCCTTGATGACGGGGTCGTCGCCCGGCGCCGTGCCGGCGATGAACAGCTCCGTGACCTGCTGGCGCGAGTACTGACTCGGCCGATAGCCGGTGAAGGCATCGACGGCCGCCTCCTCGATCCCGTCTGGCCGCTGGAACCGGCGGATCGCCCAGTCGCTCGTCGCCTCCTGGAGGAAGCTGGACCAGAGCGGCGCCGCGACATCGGTCGAGAAGACCTCGTTGCCGGGCAGGCTGACGGGGGACGCATCACTGTTGCCGACCCAGGCACCGACCACCAGCGCGAACTCACCGCGCTGACGCCCCTCAGCATCGGGGGCGCCGATGAAGCCGTAGGCGTTGAGATCCTTGACGTCGCTGGTCGTGCCGGTCTTGAGGGTCGCCTGGCGGAACTCTCCCCCGGGGCCCTGGATGCGGAACCGACCCCAGATCGGGTTCTCGGCCGGACGTGTGTTCCCGGCCAGGATGTCGGTCATGATGTAGGCCGCCTGCGGCGTGATGATCGGATCACCGGGAGGCGGCTGGCGAGGCGCCACGACGTCGTTGCCCTCACGGTCCTTGACCGCGAGGATGGTCGTCCGCCCCACGAACTTCCCCTCATTCGCGATCGTGCCGTAGGCGGTCGCGAGGTCGGCTGGGTGGACCTCCAGGGTCCCCAGCGTCATCGACAGGCCCGCATTCTGCTGCGCG
>JACCXQ010000087.1 GCA_013696945.1 Chloroflexota bacterium
ATCACATGCGCGAGGCCGGTGCCACTGCCGCCCAGGAGCTTGCCTTCACGCTCGCCGACGGGATCGCGTACGTTGATGCGGCGCGCGCCCGGGGACTCGATGTCGACGCCTTCGCGGGGAGGCTCTCCTTCTTCTTCGCGGCTTGGAGCGAGTTGTTCGAGGAGGTCGCCAAGTTCCGGGCCGCACGGCGGATGTGGGCGAGGATCATGCGCGACCGGTTCGATGCCCGCGACCCACGCTCGATGACTTGCCGCTTCCACGTCCAGACGGCCGGTTCGAGTCTCACGGCCCAGGCCATCGACAACAACGTGGTCAGGACGACGATCCAGGCGCTGTCCGCCGTGCTCGGCGGCGCGCAGAGCCTCCACACCAACGCTCGCGACGAGGCGCTCGCCCTGCCCACCGCGGAAGCGGCGCGACTCGCGCTGCGTACGCAGCAGATCCTGGCCCATGAGAGCGGCGTGACCGAGACGCCGGACCCTCTGGCAGGGAGCTACTTCGTCGAGACGCTCACCAACCAGTTGGAGCACGCGGCGCAGGAGTACCTCGACCGCATCGACGAGATGGGTGGCGCGCTGGCGGCCGTGGAGGCGGGTTTCCAGCAGCGAGCCATCCAGGAGGCGGCGTACCGGACACAGCGCGAGATCGAGGCTGGCGATCGGATAGTGGTCGGGGTCAACAGGTTCGTTGACGAGGCTGGAGTGACGCCCGTGCTGCAGCAGATCGACCCCGCGGGGGAGCGGACACACGTGGAGGCTGTGCGACGCGTGCGCGCGACCCGCGACCGCACCGGATGGGAGGCCGCCATGGACGAGCTGGCGCGGGCGGCGATCGAGAGCGTCAACGTGATGCCGGCGCTGATCGACGCCGTGAAGGCGCACGCGACGCTCGGGGAGATCAGCGACAGGCTGCGCGCATGCTGGGGCGAGCATCGCGAGCTCATCACGGTGTAGGATAGAACGGATGTTCGAAACACTCGCCGGCGGGTTGGAGATGGGCAAGGTCCATCACGTCGCACTGATCGTGCGCGACCTCGACTCGGCCCTGACGCTGTGGCGTGACCGGCTCGGTCTACCCGTGGAGCTCGTCCTGCCCATCGAGAGCGACGGCGTGACGATCGCGTTCCTGCCCGTCGGTGAGTCCAAGGTGGAGCTCGTACAGCCGACCGATCCCACCACTGGCGTTGCCCGTTTCCTGGAGTCGCGGGGGGAGGGCTTCCACCACGTCTGCTTCGAGGTCGCCGACCTTGCGCTCGCCCTCGACCGTCTCGGTGCGGCGGGGGTGCAGCGCATAGATGAGGCCCCGCGCCGGGGCGCGGAGGGGCCTGTCGCCTTCCTCCATCCATCGAGCTGTCACGGCGTGCTCGTCGAGCTCATCGAGGCTCCCGGTGGGCCTGCCTGGCGGTCGCTCGGGTTCGAGGGGTCGAAGGTGGAGGAGGGCAGACGGCATGAGCTGGGCTGACTTCGCGCGTGCGGAGCCCGAGCTCGCGGCGGAGGGCCGCCGACTCTTCTACCAGTACGGCGTCGGGCTCGGATCCCTGGCCACAGTTGCACGGAGCGGTCCGCGCCTCCATCCGATCTGCCCGATCGTGCCGGAGGATGGCCTATACGCCTTCATCGTGGAGAGCCCCAAGCAGCAGGACCTGCGACGCGATGGCCGGTACGCGCTCCATGCCTTCCTGCCCGTCGAGGTCGATGACGAGTTCATGGTCGCCGGCACGGTACGCCCGGTGGAGGACCCAGGCGTGCGCGGACGTGCCGTGGCCGCCTACCACACGCCGGTCCCGGACGATCAGCATCTCTTCGAGTTCGGAGTGGAGCGCGTCCTCCACGCCAAGTACCGCTTCCGCGGTGAGTGGCCACCGGCATATCGTCGCTGGCGCGCGCCCAGCCCCTGAAGCTGGGGACCCGCCTGCCTAACCGAGCGTCGGTTTCATGGCAAGGATGGAGAACGAAAGCGGCAGCTCGCCAGGGACATCGGGCGGCAGCCGCAACTTCCCGTCCTCGGCCCGGACCAGGAAGTCAAGCTGCCACTCGGCCCATGGGAACTCCCGTAGTGACTCGATGCGCAGGCCGGCATCGATGAGCGCCGTGACGATCTCGCCGAGTCCGTGGTCCCAGCCGTACTCGGTCGGGGTCCTGACGGCCGCCGAACGGTCCGCGTATGACCCCGTCACCTCGAACGCGAGCGGCCGCTCGTGCTCCCAGTAGGGGTACTGCAGGCGAAGCTCGCCGGGCGCGACCCCCTCGTTCTCGAAGACCTGCGCGACGGGGTGGATCTCGTTGATGTAGAAGATGCCGCCCGGCTTCACGAAGTGGCTCACGACCCGTGCCCAGCGGCCGACGTCGGGTAGCCAGCCGAGCACTCCGCGCGACGTGTACACGATGTCGAACTCGCCATCCAGGACTTCGGGCAGGTCGTAGAGATCCGAGTGAACGAATCGCGCGTCGAGCTCCAGCTCAGCGGCCAGGCGGGTTGCGAGGTCGATGGCCGCCGGCGAGAAGTCGGCGCCGGTGACGCGCGCCCCGAGCCGCGCCCACGACAACGAGTCGATGCCGAAATGGCACTGGAGATGCAGCAGCTCCCGTCCCGAGACGTCGCCGATCTCTTCGATCTCGTGGGGCCGCAGGCGGATGCCGCCTCGCCGGAAGCCCTCCAGGTCGTAGAAGGCGGACGTCTCGTGGATCCGCGTCCACTCGTCCCAGAGCTCCTGGTTGGCCCGGATGGCCGAGTCGGTCGAATCGGCCTGCGCGCCCGTCATGCCGGACGGACGCCCGCCTCCATCAGCAGGCGCGGGATCTCGCTCGGCGCATCGGCCACGCGGATCCCGGCCCCCTCGAGAGCGGCGATCTTGTCCGCTGCCGAACCGCTACCTCCACTGATGATGGCGCCCGCGTGGCCCATCCGGCGGCCGGGCGGGGCGGTGCGACCAGCGATGAAGGCGACCATCGGGGTGTCCCGAAGATGCTCCGCCTTCCACCGGGCGGCGGACTCCTCCGCGTTCCCGCCGATCTCGCCCATGAGGACGAGCGCTTCCGTCTCGGGGTCGTCGCGGAAGAGCTCCAGGATGTCGATGAATGTGCTCCCGATGACCGGGTCGCCGCCGATCCCGACACACGTCGACTGGCCGATCCCCGCCTCCGTCAAGGCCAGCACGACCTCATAGGTCAGGGTCCCCGAGCGGCTGACGAGCCCCACGTTCCCCTCGCGGTGGATGGACCCCGGGATGATCCCGACCTTGGCCCTGCCGGGCGATGTGGCGCCAGGGCAGTTCGGGCCGATCAGGCGAGCGCCGGCGGCCTCCACGACCGGCATCACGCGCAGCATGTCCAGTGCCGGGATGTGCTCGGTGATGCAGAAGATCGTGCGGATCCCCGCCCCCACTGCCTCCAGGATCGCGTCCGGCGCGCCGGCAGCCGGGACGTAGATGACGCTCGTGTCGGCCTGCGTCTCCTGGATGGCACGCCAGCACGAGTCGAAGACGGGGACGCTGCCGTCGAGCGCCGTCTGCCCGCCCTTTCCGGGCGTGACGCCGGCCACGATGTTCGTGCCGTAAGCCTGCATCTGCTGCGCGTGGAACGCGCCCTCGCGGCCCGTGATGCCCTGGACCAGCAGACGCGTGTCGCGACCGACGAGGATGCTCACGTGGACGCCGGCTCCCGACGAGAGGCAGCCACCGCTCGCTCCACGGCGTCGTCCAGGCTCGTGGCGAGCTCGATGCCGCCGCTGGCGCTCATGATCTCCGCGGCCAGCTCGGCGTTGGTGCCGACGATGCGGACGACCATCGGGACGCTCCGCGACTGCTGGGCCCTGGCCTCGACGAGCCCCCGCGCCACCTCGTCGCCGCGCGCGATCCCGCCGAATATGTTGACGAGGATCGCCCTGACGCTGGGGTCGGCGAGGATCAGCCGCATTGCCGCGGCCACCTTGTCCGCCCGGGCGCCGCCCCCGATATCGAGGAAGTTCGCCGGCTGGCCACCGGCGCGCTTGACAAGGTCCATGGTGGCCATCGCAAGGCCGGCGCCATTGACCATGCAGCCGATGTCGCCCTCGAGACGGATGAAGCTGATGCCCTGCTGGCGCGCCTCGATATCGACCGGGTCCTCTTCATCGAGGTCGCGGAGCTCCTCGAGGCCGGGGTGGCGGTGGAGTGCCGAGTCGTCGAGAGTGACCTTGGCGTCGAGGCACTGGAGAAGCTCGACCGACGAGCCGTCGGCGCCACGCTCGCGGACGATGGCCAGGGGATTGACCTCGACGAGGTCGGCGTCGTTGGCGATCATCGTGGCGTAGAGGCCCTTGGCGATCGCCACGGCCTCCTTCAGATGAGCTTCGAGCCCGAGCTCGAAAGACAGCAGCCGGGCCTGGTAGTCGAGCAGCCCAAGGTGCGGGTGGGCGTGGATGTAGGTGATGGCCTCCTCGTCCTCGGCGGCGAGGGCCTCGATCTCCACGCCACCCTGGGCCGCCCCCATGAACAGGACGCGCCTCGCACCGCGGTCCAGGACGCACGCCAGGTAGACCTCTCGCACGATGTCGGCAGCTGGCGCCACCAGCACCTTGCGCACCGTGATGCCACTGATGTCCATGCCCAGGATGGCCGTCGCGACCTGCTCCGCTTCTGCGGCATCGGAGGCGAGCTTCACGCCTCCCGCCTTGCCGCGGCCGCCGACAAGGACCTGGGCTTTGATGACCACCTTATCGGCACCGGACGCGAAGAACCGTTCCGCGGACGCGCGGGCATCCGACGCGGTGCGCGCGACCGCCCACGGGGGGACGGGCAGGCCCTGCGCCGCGAGGAGCGACTTCGCGTCGGCTTCCTGGATCTTCACGGGTGGCCGATGGTACAGGAGCCGCCGGCCCGCGCATGGCTGAGGAGACTCGCGGTAGGATGCGGCCGTGATCCACACCGTGACGCTCATCCCGGGCGATGGGATCGGCCCGGAGCTGGCCGATGCCGCCGTCACGGTCCTGGAGGCGACCGGCGTGGCCTTCGAATGGGAGCGCGTCGACGCAGGCGAGCGGATGATCGCGCAGCACGGCACGCCGCTTCCCCAGGGAGTGCTCGATTCGATCCGCCGCAACAGGGTGGCCCTCAAGGGCCCGATCACGACCCCCATCGGCGAGGGCTTCCGTTCGGTCAACGTGGCGCTCCGCCAAACGCTGGATCTGTACGCGAACGTTCGGCCGGCCCGCTCGATCCCGGGCCTGAAGACCCCCTTCGAGGACGTGGACCTGGTCATCGTTCGTGAGAACACCGAGGACCTGTACGGCGGCATCGAGCACCGCGTGGGACCCGATGCTGCGGAGAGCATCAAGATCATCACTCGTTTCGCGTCGACGCGGATCGCCCGCTATGCCTTCGAATATGCCCTTGCCAACGGGCGAGCCAAGGTGACCGCCGTGCACAAGGCGAACATCATGAAACTGACCGATGGTCTCTTCCTGGAGTCGTGCCGCGACGTCGCGCGCGACTACGAGGGGCGCATCGAGTTCGAGGATCGCATCGTCGACAACATGTGCATGCAGCTCGTCCAGAAGCCCGGGATCTACGACGTGCTCTTGCTGCCGAACCTGTATGGCGACATCGTGAGCGACCTGGCGGCCGGCCTGGTCGGAGGACTGGGCGTCGCACCGGGCGCGAACATCGGCACCGACGCGGCGGTCTTCGAGCCGGTCCACGGCTCGGCCCCCAAGTACGCCGGCCTGGACGTGGCCGATCCGACCGCACTGATCCTCTCCGGGGCGCTGATGCTGCGCCACCTTGGTGAGAGAGCGGCGGCGGAGCGAGTCGAAGCGGCCGTTCGTGGCGTGATCGCCGAGGGCACGACGGTGCCGCGCGACCTGGGCGGTTCGGCGGGCACGCAGGCCTTCGCAGCGGCAGTGGCAGCACGCGTCCCGACGCTCGTCGGCGCCGCCTGAGACCGAATGGCGACTTCCAGCCGCGCCACCAAGCCGCAGGGGACAGCAAGCACAGGGTTCGGGACGACGCTTCGCCTCGACCGCTGGAGCGTAGGACCCGCTGTCACGGGGCTTGTCTTCACCGCCTTCATCATCTACTCGCTCATCTCGTCGCTCCTGTTGCTGCCCAGGTTCGGGGTGCCATACGAGGTGGATGGATACCTTTCGCCCTTCTTCTCGCCGCTCATCGTGCCGGGCCTGTTACCGGAGTGGTTCTCGCCGGCGATCCTCATCCTTTGGATCCCGCTGGGCTTCCGGACCACCTGCTACTACTACCGCAAGGCCTACTACCGCGCCTTCTTCTTCGATCCGCCCGCGTGTGCCGTCGGGGAGCCCTGGTTCCATCGCCGATACGCGATGGAGACGAAGTTCCCGTTCATCCTCCAGAACCTCCATCGGCTGTTCCTGTATCTCGCCTTCATCCCGCTCGCCTTCCTATGGCTCGATGCGCTGATCTCCCTCCGCCATCACGATGAGTGGCGCATCGGCCTTGGCGGCGTCGTGCTGTTCGTGAACGCCGCGCTCCTCAGCGGCTACTCGCTGTCGTGCCACTCCCTGCGCCACCTGGTGGGCGGGAGCCTGGACTGCTTCTCATGCACCGGCCGGACCCGCGTCCGCCATAGCCTGTGGCAGCGGGTCACGGGCCTGAACAGGAACCACGCGACCTGGGCGTGGGCGAGCCTGCTCTCGGTCGTCGCCGGGGACCTCTACGTCCGGTTGCTGGCGATCGGCGCGATCAGCGATCCGGCGATCCGTTTCTAGACGACCGGACGAGCACGTGACGGAGATCGAGCCACGGTCGCACGATGTCCTGATCATCGGCGCCGGTGGCGCTGGTCTGCGCGCCGCGATCGCGGCCGCCGAGGCCGGCGCATCAGTGGGACTCGTCTGCAAGTCACTCCTGGGCAAGGCCCACACCGTGATGGCCGAAGGCGGCATCGCGGCGGCGCTGGCGCACGTGGCGGAGCGCGACTCGTGGCAGGTCCACTTCCGCGACACGATGGTCGGCGGCAAGTTGCTCAACGACCCGCGGATGGCCGAGATCCATGCGCGCGAGGCACCGGAACGCGTTCGCGAGCTCGAGCGCTGGGGCGCCGTCTTCGACAGGACGCGCGATGGACGGATCCTACAGCGGCCGTTCGGGGGCCACACCCACCCGCGTCTGGCTCACGTCGGCGACCGGACCGGTCTCGAGATGATCCGGACGCTCCAGGATCGGGCGGTCGCGGCTGCGATCGCCGTCTACATGGAGTGCACGATCACACATCTGGGGATGACCGACGACCGAGTGAGCGGCGCCATCGGCTACTGGCGCACGGACGGCCGGCCAGCTGTCTTTCCGGCCAAGACGGTCGTGCTTGCGACGGGCGGGGTGGGCCGGATGTACGAGGTCACCTCGAACTCCTGGGAGTACTCCGCCGACGGTCACGCGCTGGCATACCTGGCCGGAGCAGAGCTCATCGACATGGAGTTCGTCCAGTTCCACCCGACCGGCATGGTGTGGCCACCCGGCGTGCGCGGGCTGCTGGTGACCGAGGCCGTCCGTGGAGAGGGCGGCATCCTGCGCAACAGCGACGGCGAGCGGTTCATGTGGAAGTACCTGCCCGACGCGCGGCGCCATGAGTACGCCGAGACGGACGAGGAAGCGACGCGCTGGGTCGAGGCCCTGACCGAGGGTCGCCAGACAGACGCACGCCAACCGCCCGAGCTTTCCACCCGCGACAACGTCGCACGGGCGATCTACACCGAGGTGAAGGAGGGCCGAGGCTCGCCGCACGGCGGGGTCTTCCTGGACATCAGCTACCTCCCATCGGACCGCGTCCGCCGCAAGCTCCCATCGATGTACGAGCAGTTCCTGGAGCTGGCCGACGTGGACATCACCAAGGTCCCGATGGAGGTCGGCCCGACGCAGCACTACATGATGGGCGGCGTCCGGGTCGACGCTGAGACGGGTGCCACGACCCGGCCCGGCCTGTACGCCGCTGGTGAGGTGGCCGGCGGCATGCACGGCGCGAACCGGCTCGGCGGCAACTCCCTGTCAGACCTGCTCGTCTTCGGGCGCCGCGCCGGCACGGCCGCCGCTGACGCAGCCCGAGCGGAACGCGTCATGCCCCAGCTCTCGCCGGTCCAGGTCGACGACGCGTTGGCCGAGCTGGAGGCGCCGCTCACCCGGCAGCACGGTGAGGACCCGTATCGCATCCACGAGGAGCTGAGGGCCACGATGCAATCGCTGGTGGGCATCTATCGGACGGAGACCGAGCTGGACGAAGCGCTCGCGAGTATCGCCGATCTGCGCCGGCGCTGGGACGAGGTCCGCGTGGACGGCCCGCGCATCTTCAACCCGGGGTGGGACCTGGTGTTCGAGCTGCGGAACATGCTCCTCGTTTCCGAGGCGGTGAC
The DNA here is from genome assembly GCA_013696945.1 of Chloroflexota bacterium. GTDB lineage: Bacteria > Chloroflexota > Limnocylindria > Limnocylindrales > CSP1-4 > Palsa-1032. The sequence goes on from JACCXQ010000087.1 coordinate 8,356, forward strand.
GCGTTCCGCACGCATGCGGACGGAGAGCCGCGGCGCCCACAGCCGGCTCGATCACACCCTGACCGAGCAGGCGTGGGAGCATCTCAACGTCGTGGTCTCTCCGGACGGACCCGGCATGCGAGTGGAGACGACGGCGACTGTCGCGATGACGGACGACCAGCGCTTACTCGCCAGCAAGGGCTAGGAGGACAGGGCAAGCGATGGCCGAGACGATCCTGTGGGTGCTCCGGGGCAGCGAGCGCGAGAGCGCCCGATGGATCGAGTACCGCGTCACGACCGAGGAGGGGATGGTCGTCCTTGACGCTCTCCACTGGATCCAGGCGTACCTGGCGCCCGACCTCGCCGTCCGCTGGAACTGCAAGGCGGCCAAGTGCGGATCGTGCAGCGCAGAGGTCAACGGACGACCAAGGCTGCTGTGCAAGACGCGACTCTCGGACTTCCCTGAGGGGGAGGCGATCTCGGTGGAGCCGATGCGGGCCTTCCCGCTGATCCGCGACCTGGTCACCGACGTCTCCTGGAACTACCGGGTCAATGCACGGATGGCGCCTTTCGACCCACCGAAAGATGCCCCGGAGGAAGCCTGGCGTTGGCAGCAGGAGGACATCGAACGGGTGCAGGAGTTCCGTCGCTGCATCGAGTGCTTCCTCTGCCAGGACGTCTGCCACGTGCTCCGCAACCACGAGACCGAGAACGAGTTCGCCGGGCCGCGCTACCTCGTGCGCGCTGCGGGCCTCGAGATGCATCCGATGGACCAGGGTGACCGGCTCTCCTACCTACGCTCCGATGCGGGCATCGGCTACTGCAACATCACCAAGTGCTGCACCGAGGTCTGCCCCGAGCACATCAAGATCACCGACAACGCGATCATCCCGCTCAAGGAGCGCGTCGCTGACCGTTACTACGACCCGATCCGGATAGCGTGGCGGAAGCTGCGCGGCGAGTCGGAGCCCGGGGAGCCCTCGGCCCCACAGACCTAGGACGAGAGCCGGTGGACAAGCGGATAGCTCGCCGATTCCTGATCCGCGCCGATGGCGCGGCGCGCGGCAACCCCGGACCGGCGGCGGCCGGCGCCGTGCTCATCGACCTCGACGGACCCTCGCCATCGAACCCCGACGCCTTGCCGGTGGCGGTCATCGCCCGACCGCTGGGGATCCGCACCAACAACTTCGCCGAATGGACCGCGGTCATCCTCGCCCTCGAGCGAGCCGTGGCGCTGGGGGCGTCCGAGGTGCAGCTCGTGCTCGACTCGAAGCTGGTGGTCGAGCAACTGATGGGCCGATGGCGTGTCAAGGAGCCATCGCTGGCACCCCTCCATGCCCGGGCGCGGTCGCTGCTGTCGGCGATCGGCACATGGAGCGCGCGACACGAGGGCCGCGCCTCGAACACGGCCGCCGACGCTCTTGCCAATCTGGCGCTCGACGACCCGTCTGCGGCGCAGGCAGCCGAGGCAGCAGGAACGCCGGCGCCGACGCCGGTAGGGCGCGCCGCGGACCCGCGGCCAGTGGGCCCGGAGGCATGGATCTGCCTCACGTGCGGCGTGCAGTACCCGCTCTCGGATGAGCCGCCGGTCGAGTGTCCGATCTGCCTCGACGAGCGTCAGTACGTCGGCTGGGACGGCCAGCGCTGGACGACCATGACCGCGCTGCGCGAGACCGGCCACCGGAACGTCTTCACCGACGAGGAGCCCGGCCTCACCAGCATCGCCACAGAGCCAGTCATCGCCATCGGTCAGCGCGCCCTGCTGGTGGCCACGCCGCGCGGCAACGTCCTGTGGGATTGCCTCACGTACATCGACGATGACACCGTCCAACGGGTACGAGCGCTTGGCGGCATCACGGCGATCGCCATCTCCCATCCGCACTTCTACGACTCGATGACGACGTGGAGCGCCGCGTTCGGGGACTGCCCCGTGTACATCCACTCCGCCGACCGGGAGTGGGTGCAGTACCCGGGACCCGGTCTCCGGCTGTGGGACGGGGCGACCATCGAGGTGCTGCCTGGATTGACGCTCATCAACACCGGTGGGCACTTCCCGGGATCGGCGGTGCTGCACTGGGCCGATGGAGCGCAGGGGCGCGGCGCGCTGTTGACCGGCGATTCGATCACCGTCGTCTCGGATCGCCGATGGGTGAGCTTCATGTACAGCTACCCGAACCTGATCCCGCTCGCCGACGCGGAGGTCCGCGCCATCGTCGAGGCGGTCCGGCCGTACGCGTACGAGCGCATCTACTCGCTTTTCGACGGTCGTGTCACGGTGACGGACGGCAGGAGGGCTGTCGAGAGGTCGGCCGAGCGCTACCTCGCCCATCGTTGAGTGTGGCGGTACGATGGTCGGGTCAGCGAGGCGGCCGGACGGTCGCGTGCCACGACGGGGAGACCCGAGACCGGCACGAGGAAAGTCCGAGCTCCGCGACGCAGGGTAGCGGGTAACTCCCGTCCGCCGTGAGGCGAGGACCAGCGCCACAGAGACGAGCCGGCAGGTCGACCTCGGTCGGCCGGGCCGGGTGAAACGGGGCAAGCTCTACCCGGAGCAAGGCCAAATAGGAGGGTGGTCCGGGGCTCGTCCCCGGCGACAGGCGGCGTCGCCTGACCCTCGGGTCGGCCGCTCGAGGCCGTGGGTGACCGCGGCCCTAGATGGATGACCGTCGCCGCTTCGGCGGTACAGGACTCGGCTTACAGGCCGCTCTCGCTGACACCTTCCCCTTCTGGCCGCCCGTCAGTCCTCGTCGGCCCGGAAGATCCCCGGGTAAGTGCACGCGCCGCAGATGGTGTGGGCATCGGAGAGGTCGCCCAGCGCAAGAGGCGCGTCCATGCCCGCGTAGAGGCACTCGACGGCGTACATCGGCAGCTTCCTCCGCGGGCCGCTCACCGGCGTCACGACGCTCAGCCGGCGGAATGTGCAGCGCCGCAGATGGGCGTCAGCAAGGGCCACGAGGGCAGGTTGAGGGGCCGGCGCCTGGTCCACGGGCACGGGCATCGGAACGAGGACCGGCGCCGCGTCGACACGTGGGAGCGGCAGGGCCGCGGCGGTGGCCGCGGTCACCGCTTTGGTGGATGCCTGTGAACTGCGGGAGCCAGGTGGGACGCTGCTCAGGCGCCGCGGTGTCCCGGGACGTGGCCTGCGTGCGCGCGCGCTCGGCACGGGGCTGTCAGCCTCGGGCGTGGATGCGCGACGAGGTCGGGCGATCGAGCGAGGGTCGGGTTGCGGTAGGGCCACTTCTCCGGTCCCGTCAGATGGCGTTACGCCGCGGGCGCTCCCCATGGCAGGGGCGCGCCGACCGTAGCAGCGGCCGACTCGCACCAGCAATACCCGACTAGTACCAACGCACTCCCACCGAACGGACCGACGTCACCTCGGGGGTGGCCACGCTGAGCGGCGGGGAGGCGGCGATTCGATCTGCCGATCAGCGGACCGCCGGGACGCTCGCGTGGGGGGTCCCCCGGCCCGGGGATCGCATCCCCTCTCATCCGCAGCGTCTGGGTCGCCGACAGACCCATCCGAGGGAGGGCGGTCGGGGGACTCGCGTTCGTGAGCCGTATGAACGTCTCCCTCCTCGGTTCGGCACGACCGGCGTGCCATCCCGGGGTTGAGACCGCCCTTGCAGCGGACCTTGGCACTCCCTCCCCGGGATGGGTGTCACGGCGTGCCAATGGGTTCGGAGGCTGCCGGCTCCGGCGGACTCGCTCCGGCCGGGAGCAGGGACGGGTGGTGGAGCGACCTCAGCCGACGGCCGCGCTGATGGCCAGCCGCAGCCGCGTCAAGTCCTCATCAGTGCGAACGAACGGCTGGGCTGCCGCCGTGTCGATCGGCCGCCCCTCGAACGGATCGCCAGGGTACCGAGGAAACAGATGGACATGGACGTGCGGGACGGTGTTGCCGTGGATCTCGTAGTTCATCTTCGCGGCGCCGGTACACGCCTCGACGCCCCGCGCCACGTTCATGAGCATGTCCCAGAAGACATGCCCCTCCGATGCTTCGAGGTGAAACGGCTCAACGACATGTCGCTTGGCCACGACACAGACGTAGCCCGGTAGCGGAGCGCTGCGCGAGGCGGTCAACCATACGACGTCGAGGTCGAGTAGCACGTCTCGCGGACCGGTGTCCCGACAGATCGGGCAGGCGGTCCCGTCAGTCAGGGCCGACCGGTTCTGATCCTCCACGCCGATATCGACGGCGACGCGAGCCATCCTGGCAAGTGCGTTGTGGCATGGCCGCGCACCGCAGTCGATCGCCGTTGGCACGAGAGAGGGCCCATCCAAGGGACGAAGCTCGACGGATCCGCTCCGAGGCGGCCTCCACCTCGGGATGGCACGCCGATGGTGCTTGACACGGGAGGAGACGTCGGATCGGCGGCTGGCGTGATCACGCCCGGCCCCCACTCCTCGGATGGGTCCACCGGCGACCCAGCCGTACGGATGCCGTCCGCCGCGCGGCAGTGGATCGCGACTTCACCCCTTGACGGCCACCCGAACCACGCTAAGATGCGCCTTCGGTGGCGCCATGTGGCGTGAAGTGGGGAGCAGCGGTGAGCGGACCATCCAAGGTGGCCCATGTCGGGACCCGGGTGGAGCCCGAGACCGGCCCAGACGAGTCGAGGCCAACAGACACGTGTTCATCGGTGAGTTCCGCCATTCGGTCGATGACAAGGGGCGCGTCGCTGTCCCTGTCCGCTTCCGGTCGGAGCTCGCGGGTGGAGCGATCGTGAGCAAGTGGATCGACGGCTGCCTGGCCATCCACTCGCGCAACGCGTGGGAGTCCCTGGCCGAGCGTGCTGGTCACCTCCCTGTCACCGACGCTGGAGCCCGGACCTTCCAGCGCTTCCTCTTCGGCACGGCCTTCGAAGTCACCCTCGACGGGCAGGGCCGGATCGTGATCCCGCAGGTCCTTCGGGACTTCGCGGGCCTCCGGGCGGACGTCCAGGTCGTCGGCTCGCGAGACCACGTGGAGCTATGGGCCCCGGATCGCTGGTCAGCCTACAGCGCCGAGATGGATGCGCCCGAGGTGCTCGCGCAGCACCTCCAGGGCCTCGGGATCTAGCGAACCAGATGCGCCTCCGGGACTCGGAGGGACCCGCCTGTCGGCGGTCGTGAACGTGGAAGAAGGGCACCTGCCCGTGATGGTGGAGGAGGTCATGGCGGCTCTCTCACCCGTTCCGGGCAGCTTCCAGATCGATGCGACCGTCGGCGGCGGGGGGCACGCCCTCCGGGTCCTGGAGGCCGCCACGCCTGGTGGCCGCCTGCTCGGCCTTGACGCCGACCGGGCGGCCATCGCCAGGGCCAGACGGCGCCTCGCGGCGTACGGCGATGCCGTCGTGCTGCGACGAGCGAACTTCGAGCAGCTTGCGGACGTGGCGCCGGCGGCTGGTTTCGAGGCGGTCGACGGAGTCCTCTTCGACCTCGGACTGAGCTCTCATCAGCTGGCCGACGAGCAGAGGGCGTTCAGCTTCCGCGCCGAGGGGCCGCTCGACATGCGCTTCGACGTATCGCGTGGTGTGCCGGCTAGTGCGCTCATCGCGTCACTCGACGAGCGCGAGCTCGCCGACCTCTTCCGCCGCTTCGGCGAGGAGCCGAACGCCAGGCGCATCGCGCGGGCCGTCACGCAGCGGCGCAGGGAGGCGCCCATCGAAACGGGGAGACGGCTTGCGCAGGTCGTGTCCGACGCGGCCCCGAAGCGCCCCGGGCGACCAACCCGGATCCACCCCGCGACCCGCGTCTTCCAGGCGCTGCGGATCGCTGTCAACCGGGAGCTCGAGGTCCTGCCCAAGGCGCTGGACGCGGCGGTAGCGCTCCTGCGTCCGGACGGGCGTCTCTGCGTCATCAGCTATCACTCACTGGAGGATCGGATCGTGAAGCGGTTCGTGGCGGCGGAAAGGCGCGGATGCGTCTGCCCGCCCGAGGTCCCGGTGTGCGTCTGCGGCCGTGCACCTCGGCTGGCGCCCGTGGGCCCACAGCCCCAGCGGCCGACGGACGTCGAGGTCGAGCGGAACCCGCGGTCCCGCAGTGCGCGGCTTCGGGTGGCCCGGAGGCTCGCGGCATGAGCCACCGCCACGGATCCTCACGACGGCGCAGCTACGGACCTCGCCAGCGCGAGCTCCGGCGGCGACGCGTCGCCATCGAGCTGTCGCCCGAGCCGCCGGCGGTCTGGCCGCGCGGCAGGGCGTGGGCGAACGACGTGCCCAAGGGACGGATGCACGGCACACCGGATGGAGAGTCCGGCACGCTGCCCGGCTCACTGGGCGCCTGATGGCCGTCTACCAGGGCACCCGACCACAGGTACTCGTCCCGGGAGGCGGGCGTGCGACCGCGCCGGCCGCGACCCGGGACAGGGCGCCTTCCGCACGGCGGGCAGCGGCGCCCGTCGAGCGCCGTTCGCGCCGGCGCACCCTGCGCGCGCAGCGACAGGTGCGTCCCGTGGCGATGGTCATGGCCATCATCATCAGCGGCTTCGTCCTCGGCCTCATCCACCTCACGCAGACCCTCCAGGCAGGTGCTGTGGAGCACGAGCTCGTCCGCCTCCAGGCCGAGCGGCTGCAGCTCGAGCGCGACATCCAGACGCTCGGCGGGACGGTCATCCGCTGGGGCTCGGAGCCGCAGGTCGTCGACTGGGCGCAACAGAACGGGCTCGATCGGCTCGGCGGCACGATCCGCGTCCCGGCGCCCTAGGCCGCCATGCTCGGCCGAACGGACCGAAGGCTCCGGCTGATCCTCCTCCTCGTCGTCTTCATGGCCATGAGCGGCGCCGCCATGGTCAGGCTCTCGTACTGGCAGCTGGGCGTCGCGGGCGATCTGCGTCGGGAAGCCGCGAAGCAGCTGATGCGGTCCAGCGAGGTGGCGCCGATCCGCGGGGAGATCCTAGATCGGCGCGGTACGGTCCTCGCGACCACCGCATACCGCGACATGCTCGCCGCCTACCCGGATCTGGCGAGCGGTGCCGACGACGACGCGACGGTGGCCGGGCTGGCGACGATCCTGGGGCTGGACGCTGCGGGCACCGAGGCGCTTCGCGGCCAGCTCGCCCAGGACGTCCCGTACGTCGTGCTGGAGCGGTCGCTCACAGCGGAACAGAGCGAGCGGATCCGAGCACTGATGCAGGTGCCCGTGAGAGACGGTGGACTGGTCGGCCTGGCCCTCGAGTCCCGCCCCGTCCGCGAGTACCCGAATCCGGGCGGAGCGCCCCAGACGACGCTCGCGAGCCAGCTCCTCGGCTTCGTGACAGAGGACGGACGGGGCCATTACGGGATCGAGAGCTACTACGACGACGTCCTGGCGGGCACGCCGACCCGGTTCGCGTCGGTCACCGCCGGCCTGCTCCCCATCCCCGGCGCGATGCAGGTGACCCAGGACGGCCAGCCCGGTTCCGACGTCCGCCTGACCATCGATGCAAGCCTCCAGCTGCAGCTCGAGAAGGAGCTCTACGCCGCGTGGGTCGCCGATCGCGCGAAGCGCGTCAGCGCAGTCATCCTCGATCCGGACACCGGCGAGGTCCTCGCGTGGGCATCGGTGCCCGGGTACGACGCCAACCGCTACGGGGCGGTCGCCGATGAGACACCCCAGCTGCTCTACGACCCGATCGCGAGCGCCGTGTACGAGCCAGGCTCGGTGATGAAGATGGTGACGGCGGCCGCCGCGCTCGAGTCCGGCACCGTGACGCTGGACGACGAGGTCCGCGACAGCTATGCGCTCCGCTTCGGGACGGACATGGTCCGCAACGCCGATCGGAGCTCGAAGGGGGTCCTGCCGTTCCGCGATGCCATCGCCTATTCCCGGAACGTCGCCACGGCCCGTGTGGCGTTGCGCATGGAGGGGACCGTGGCGCGCTCATCCGAACGCCTCCACGAGATGTGGACGCGCCTCGGGTTCGGCCAGCGGACGGGCATCGACCTGGCCACCGAGGGCCTGGGTCTCGTCACCGACCCATCGGAGCGCGAGTGGGAGGGCATCGACCTCGCGAACCGCGCATTCGGTCAGGGCGTGGCCGTGACGCAGGTCCAGCTCGCCGTCGCCTACGCCGCGATGGCCAACGGTGGCTATCGGGTGATCCCGCATCTCGTCCAGCGGATCGGGGACGAGGCGCAGGCAGCGACGACGCCCGTCCGCGTCATCGAGAACGGTCTCGCGACGCAGCTCCACGGCCTGCTCGAGCACGTCACGCGCCGCGTGCCATGGTATCGGGCTGGCACGCAGATCCCTGGGTACGTGGTCGGCGGCAAGACCGGCACGGCGCAGATCTGGGACGCGGAAGGCCAGCGTTGGCTTCCCGATCGCTTCAACTTCTCGTTCTGTGGGTTCGTCGGCGCCGACCGCCCGGAGGCGATCATCGTCACTCGCATCGAGGAGGCGGAACCGACCGTCCTGGGCACCGGCAACCTCGACCTGGGTATCGAGTCGTACGAGCTCTTCCGTCGCATCGCGGTCGACACGATGACAGCGCTCGATGTGCCGCCCCTCCCGGTGCCCGACGAGCCGGGCGGCCGGCCCGCTGACGCACGTGACGCCACGGATGGGGCCCCGGGCGCGGGTGGCGGC